>JABRVX010000041.1 GCA_039961735.1 Fimbriimonadia bacterium | reverse complement strand
CGCGCTGCTGGAACGACCTCTTCGTCAACGACGTGAACCTGATCGCCGGGGTGGGAGTGACGAACTACAGCGGCGTCCAGGTGTGCGACCTGAACGACCGCGGCGACGTGCTCTGGACCTTCGAGGACCGCAGCACCGGCAAGTACTCTCTCTACCTCTCCTCCCCAGTCCCGGAACTCGCAGGTGGGGTCGTGGTGGTGCCTGCGCTGCTACTGTTGGCCTTGCGGAGGCGGGGGCGAGCAACATAGACCTCCCCCATCGAGATCCGACCTCATGGCTGGGACGGCCGCCGCCTTCGGGCGGCGGCCGTCCCTTGTGCTGGCAGGTTGATGCCGGGTCAGGCTGACAGCATGCGGAGATAACTAGCGTAGCGCAGGGGCGAGATCGCGCCTTGCTCCACGGCCGCTAGCACCCCACAGCCCGGCTCCTGCCGGTGGCTGCAATCGGAGCCGAAACGACACCGCTCGGCATGGGCTACGAACTCCCTGAACCCAGCCGTGAGCGCCGAAGGCGAAGGCTCCATCAGTCCGAACTCCCGTCGCAGGGCTACCATCGGCACGAAGCCGAGATAGCGGCCGCGGTCTTCGCTCGTCCTCCGACCCGTCGGATTCTCGATGACCCACGAAGGGTCGTACGTGCCCGCCCTGGGGAACCGATCCCGGTGGAATAGGCTCGCAGGCGAGTTGCTCGCTGATAACAGCGTTGTCTCCTCTTTGTGCCTCTGTCAGGAAGATGCAGATGACGGCAGCCCCGCCGTGAGCGGTCAGCGATCACGGGCGAGGGCAGGCGCGCCGACGGGTGAGCCTACGGGCTGGTATGCGGAAGATGCCGCGGTGCGGCAGGGGGGGCCTACTGGAGCTAGCCTAGAGGGTCCAGGGGTCGCACAGGGCGGCATCACCCGTCAGGGCTGCAATCTCTTGTCTCTGCATGGGTTCATCCTCCTGTGCGTAGCGGTCCGAGCGACGGGTCGCCCGTGAACATGGTAACCGAAGCATGGCCGGATGCCAACCCGACCGTGAGAACTCGAAGACGGCGGGCTTCAGCACCGGGCAGTCGAGCAGTTGGTTGCCCGGCGCTCGGTACACTGGGGCGGGAGGACTGACTGCGCTCTTGTTCGACAACGTTTTCCAGGAGATCGCCGCCCTGTTGGCTGCTGCTGCGGTCGCGAGCATCCTCACGACCACCTTCCGCCAGCCCGCTATCGTCGGTTTTATCCTCCTCGGAGTGGTCGTGGGGCCGGCCTTGCTGGGCTGGGTGTCGGCCAGTAACGAGGTGGCGACGTTCTCCAAGCTGGGCATCTCGGTGCTGCTCTTCCTCGTCGGCCTGAAGCTCGACGTGCGGGTCCTGCGAACGATTGGCCCCGTCGCTGTCGTGGCAGGCTCTGTGCAGATGTTGTTGACGGCCTTGCCCGCGTTCCTCATCGCCCGGGGTTTCGGGATAGACGCCACTGGTGCACTGTACATCGGCCTGGCGGTGATGTTCTCTAGCACGGTTGTCGTCATCAAGCTGCTGTCCGACCGGCGCGAGGTCGGGGCGCTTCACGGTCAGATCGCCATAGGCATTCTGATCCTTCAGGACATCGTCGCGTTGGTCTTGATTAGTGCCGTCGGGATGGCAGGGCCTTCTACCGGCGAGCCCCAGGATCTCGGCACGCGACTCGCGGTGCTGTTCGGCCTTGCGGGTGGCGGAGCGCTGGTTCTTTGGCTGGCCTCACACCATGTGTTTCTCCCTCTCCTCGTCCACCTGAGCCGCTCGACGGAGGCGATGCTGCTGTTCGCCATAGCGCTGGCTGTGGGCTTGGGAGCGTTGGGGGAGTATCTTGGCCTAAGCAAAGAGGTCGGGTCTTTCCTTGCAGGTCTCTCATTGGCTCCCACACGATTCAGGGAGGCAATCACTGCGCGCCTCACTGGCCTGCGTGACTTCCTGCTGCTCTTCTTCTTCATAGACTTCGGCACGAACCTGGAGCTAGAAGGACTGCGGGCACAGCTTCCCCCTGCGATCGCGCTCTCTGCGTTAGTGCTAGTCGGCAAGCCGCTGACCATCATAATGGTCTCCGGTGCCATGTGCTATCGAAAGCGCACGGGGATGTTGGCAGGCCTCAGCCTCTCGCAGATCAGTGAGTTCTCGCTGATCCTCTGCGCGGCCGGCATGGCACAGGGACATGTCGGCCGCGAAGTGATGGGGATTATCACCCTTGTGGCGGCTTTGACCATCACTACTTCGACCTACTTGATGCAGTACTCCGGGGCAATCTATCAAGCCACTTCCGCGCGCCTGAAAGCACTCGAGAGGCGAGTAAGGCATCCGGAGGACATCGGTGCGGAAGCAGGTGCCGACACTCGACCGAGCGTTGTGCTGTTCGGACTGGGTTCCTACGGTGGTGCAATCGGTAGGCGCCTCGCGGAACACGGCTATCGCGTGTTGGGTGTGGACTTCGACCCTGCCGCGGTGGAGGCTTGGCTGGAGGATGGTCTCCCAGCGCGCTACGGAGATGCGGACGACCCCGAACTTCTAGCCTCATTGCCCATCGCTTCTGCCGATTGGGTGGTATGTACGGTTCCCGGGCGAGAGACGAACACTATGCTCCTGCGGGAGCTTCGTCGCCTGGGGTACAAGGGACGAGTGGCGCTGTCTGCTCGCCTCGGGATAGACGCTGAGCCGCTCAAAGAGGAGAACCCGGACCTACTACTCAATCCCAATGCTGATGCCGCGGTCGAAGCCGCTCACCTGATCGCCGAACGAACACCTTCCGGCGTCTAATGGTCAACGCCGAAAAGGAGTAGCGAAGCCTTCGCTGCTCACACGGTGGATGTTATCGGTAGTTGCTCTGGCAGTACCGCGTCGAGGAAACCCCCAATCTGTCATCCCGAAACAGTGGTACAAACCCAGTGGCAAGCGCGGGAGATCAGAAAGGGCTCCGCGAGAGGCTGTCGCCTGCGACATACCACGGGTAAGTACCACTCTCCGTTCCTGCGGGATTACAGAAACCACGTTCTGAGACCCCGAGGCGCCGCAAACCCTCTCCCTCGAACAAGGGAGGGGGGAAGTATCAGTAACTGAACTTGCCTATCTGCACCTTTCCACGGAACACCCAATAGATCACCGACGTGTACGCAAGCACGAACGGCATGCCGATGATCGCGATGATGAGCATGATGCCGAGCGTCTTCTGCGAGGACGCCGCGTTGTAGATGGTCAGGCTCCAATCCGGACTGAGGCTGGAGACCAGCAGGTTCGGGAACAGCGCGACGCCGAACAGGAAGTTGAGCGCTGCGATCGTGCAGCACGACGAGACGAACGCATACCCGGGCTTGCCGAGATAGATGGCACGCGGGATGTTCGCGATGGCAAGTACGTTCAGTAACACGACCACCCAAGAGATGGGCAGCGTCTCGAAGTTCTTGGTAGCGTTAGGCACGGTGATCAGCGTCACGATCGTGACGAGCATGTACAGTGCCATGAAGGCACCGAACGTCCGCCACATCCACCCATGAATGCGTTCCTGCAGCTCGCCTTCGGTCTTGAGATACAGGTAGATCGAGCCGTGCATCGCGAACAGCGCAACCGCCAATGCACCCACTAACAGCGGATATGGGCGCAAGAGATCGAAGAAGCTACCCACATACTCCCGATCCGCTCCAATTGCCAGCCCCTGCATAGCATTGCCTACTGCCACGCCGAAAAGCAGTGTAGCAACGGCGCTGGCTACGAAGAAGGAGTAGTCCCAAAACCTCCTCCACCCCGGCACTTCCAGCTTGCTGCGAAACTCCATGGACACCGCGCGAAAGATCAGCGCGAACAACAGCAGCATGAAGGCGAGGTAGAAGCTGGAGAATGCGGTTGCATACGCCTCGGGGAACGCAGCGAAGAGCGCGCCGCCGAACGTCACCAACCACACCTCATTGCCATCCCATAGGGGGCCGATGGAGTTCATAAAGATGCGTCGCTCGGTGTCGGTCTTCGCGAGCGGGTGGAGAATGCCGACCCCGAGGTCGAAGCCGTCCAGAATGGCATACCCGGTGAGTAGCACGCCCAATAGGATGAACCAGACGAGGTTCAGACTCAGCTCCATGTCTACTCCTCCTCTCTCTCCGCTACGTCTTCCGTCACCTCGCTACCCGTCAGGTGCTCCTTGCCCGCAGCTTCTGCCGCCGCTTCGAAGAACCCTACCTCACGCTTCGCCCCCGCTGCTTCCAGCTCTACCGGTCCTTGTTGGATCTTGTTGTTCAGCACGTAGAGCCACAGGAAGAACAGCAGCGAGTAGATCACGATGAACAACGCAATGGACGTGGCAATCTGTGCTGCAGGCACCGTCGGCGAGAACGCATCCGCGGTCTTCAGAAGTCCGTATACCACCCATGGCTGTCGGCCCACCTCGGCTGCCATCCATCCTAACTGGTTGGCGATATAAGGCCCGACGATGGCAAACACGAACACCCACATCAGCCACCGCGTTTGAAACAGTGTTCCGCGCCAGCGCAGGAATTGCGCGAGCAGCGTGATGACGATGAAGAAAACACCTAGCAACACCATGATATGGTAGCTGTAAAAGGTGAGAGCGACCGGCGGCCATTCGTCCGGCGGGAACTGATCTAATCCCGCCACCGGCCTGCCCATGTCACCATACACGAGCCAGCTCAGCAGGCCCGGGACCGCGATGCCTGCGTTGACGGTGCGGTTCTCCTGGTCCGGGAAGCCGATGATGTACAGCGGCGCACCCTCGCCTTCCTTGGGTGTGTGGAACAGGCCCTCGAACGCAGCCAGCTTCGACGGCTGTGTCTCAGCGACGGTGGCGGCCTGGAAGTGCCCGCTGAAGGCTGCCAGTATCGCCGCGACCGTCCCGAGGCCGAGCGCCGCAGAGAACATGCGCTTGGCCGGTTCCTCGAACCGCTTCTTCAGGATGTAGTAAGCGGAAATGCTCATCACGAAGAACGAGCCGAGGATGAACGCGCCGAGCAGCACGTGGCCCAGCCGATGCATACTCGAAGGGTTGAACACCAGCTCCCAGAAGCTCGTGATCTCCGCTCGCTGTCCGGTACCGAACTCGACGATCTTGTGCCCTGCCGGCGTCTGCTGCCATGAGTTCGCCACTACGATCCAGATGGCCGAGAACATCGAGCCCAGCGACACCATACAGGTCGAAAAGAAGTGCATCTTCGGCGACACTCGATCCCAACCGAAGACCAAGACCGCCAAGAAGCCCGACTCTAAGAAGAAGGCGAAAATGCCCTCCGCTGCGAGTGCGGAGCCGAACACGTCGCCGACGTATCGGGAGTAGGTGGACCAGTTGGTTCCGAACTGGAACTCCATGACGATGCCGGAGGCAACGCCCATAGCGAACGTGACGGCGAAAATGCGCGTAAGGAAGCGTGTGAGTGCCTCGTACTGCGGGTCCTTGGTCCGAAGGAACTTTCCCTCGGTGTACACCATGATCACGCCGAGGCCGATAGTGAGGGGCGGGAAAAGATAGTGGAATGCTACCGTGAGCGCAAACTGAAATCTAGACAGCGTTAGGGCATCCAACTCCATAGACCGGGTACCTCCGATCCGCGTGACCTAGTCCCAGGCGAACCCGGACCGCCTGTTTATTCGGTGCCCCAGCAGTTTTTCCTGCATGGTCCCAGTAGGCAGTGCGACCTCTCCCGCCTCGTCCCCGCCGGATGATTGCATCGCCGAGACGGCGAAATTACGGGCGTCCCGCTGATCCAAAGGCTATCGCCGAGACGGCTACACCACGGTCCCCGCACCACCCACTCGAGCACGGACTCGAAAAAAGTCAAAATTCAGCGAGCGGGCATGTAACGTTTTTGGCCCCTTTGTGACTCCTATTCATTGGAAGCTGAAATTGGACTCGCGTGGCAATCAGCATGCCGAGAAATGGCGCGGCCCTCCGCGCGGAGACTCGCGGCGTGCGAGAGCGAGGAAAGCGAGCCGAAGGGCCTAAGCGTTCCGGAGCCACAGTCCGTCGGCATCCACTGCGCGATCAGCGTGAGCGAGTAATGCTGCGCTCCGTCGGCGGAGCGGCCGAGACGCCGCTCCGCCGCCGTCTTGACTCCTAACGTTATGAGACGGGCTCACGTTACGTGAGAGCATTCGTGGGGAGGTGGTCCAGCCCCCGCCAACGCAACACCTCGAGAGCAGAAAGGTCGGTGTGGCCTGTGATCGCTGCAACCTCGACCGCCGGTGTGCGTAGCTATGTCAGAATGGTAGCTTGCCCGGAGGCGCGTGATGGTAGCTGATAGCCCGATGACCTGCCCGACTTGCGGAAGTGAGCTCGCTCCCGACGAGGCACTACCCCTAGCCGCGTGCAGAGGCTGTGGCTACCGCGAGGCTTGGCATCCGGGGTGGCCAAAGCGAGAGGGACTGACCCGTTACAAGGTCCTGAAGAGGCAGCTCAGCCTCAGGGACGATGAGACGCGTCAGCGGGCGATGGACACGATGGTTTCGGCGAGAGAACGTGTCATCGAACCTCTTGGATTCCTAGTCCAGGACGGCGGGGCGCCGGATCGTGCCAGAGAAGCCGCTGCGCTAGTTCTCGGTCGCATCGGCGATGACCGGGCGGTGGAGCTGCTGCTCGATGCGATGGCCAAGCAAGAGAATTCGGAAGCCAAGAGGCGGAAGTTCGCACCCATCGTTCTGGCGGCTCTGCTGCTATTCTTCACGGTTGCGGTTGTCGTTCCCCTTTTGACGGGCGATGGGGGGTCAGGCGGCGCCTTCGGCGGCATGTGGGGCCTAGTCACGGTGCTGGCCGCTAGGGCCGTGTTGGTCCGCAAGAGCATGGCCAATGCGCTCGCCTCCCTGAGCGAGCCGCGTGCCGTCGGGCCGCTCGCCCTCGCTGCGTCCGAGAAGCAGTTGGCCTCCAGCGTCATCCCACTGCTCACCGAGCTGTTGCCCCGCGTCGAGCAGGGGCATGTCGAGAGCTTCGATGTCGCACAGCGCAACGCCCTGATCTCCCTGCTGTCGCACAAGGAGCCGAAGCTTCTGCGTGGGCTACTTCGAGTAGTAGGCATGTTCGGTGCGGCTCCTGCCCTCGGCCCGGTCGAGCGGGTGCTGCGTGACGGGCCGGAGGAAGTCCGGAAGGAAGCCGAGGAGGCAAAGAACAGGGTCGAAAAGCGCATTGAGCTGCAGCGCGACGCCGCTACCTTGCTGCGTGCGTCGGGTGCCTATGACGAGGGCTCGGAGACCCTGCTGCGCGCCGCACACGGCGAGCCGGACGTCGAGCCCACTCAGCTTTTGCGTCCTGCGAACACTCCCGAGAAGAGTGAATAGCGAGCGGTCCGGGCGGTGTACCGCCCGGACCGCCGAAGGACCATCTAAGCGACGAGCTACTCGCCCGTCTTCGTGAAGTTGATCAGCACGATGTTCAAGTCGTTGAGCCCCACCTGGCTGTCTCCGTCCAGGTCTCCCGTCAGAGGGCCGGTTTGGGCGAACTGCAATAGCACGCCGTTCAGGTCCATGAGGTCAACAATGTTGTCCCCGTTCACGTCGCCGTTGTACGCCATGGTCCAGTCCAACACCGTGTTGCCGGCGATCAGAACGTTCGTCTGCCTGCGGCTCAGCCAACGATAGGGCTTCACGACAACGTCGCACGTGCCCGGCTCCGAGACGGTCACGGAGTACGCGCCGCCGGGACCCAACGTGGTGCTGTAGCTGCCCACCAGGTTCACACCGTCGAACAACTGCACGCTGAGCGGCAATCCGGCGACCTCGCCGAGGTACCCCGGCAACGAGATCGTGCCGCTGAGCACCGGCATCGCGTTGAGCGCCCAAGAGGCGAAGTTTTCGGCGAGCACCTTGTTATTCGGATACGCCTGCATGTACACGTCGGTGAACATGTCGCCGTCGCCCATCACAAACACGCGCCCGGATCCCGTCTGCTGCGTGTACTCCATCACCAGTGCGGCAACATAGTTGTACTGGTCATTGATCAGGCTCTTGGCTGACGATGGACCAGCGAGTGTGCCGTTCTTGCCGATGTACACAGAAGTCAGACCCTGGGTGATCGGGTGGGAAGCAACCACCGTGCCAGGCCCGTAAGAAGTCGTCCCCGATAGAGTCACCCCGAACTCGTTCAGGAAGCTGTTGTAGGCCGCCTGAGTGCCATAGCATCCGCACTCCCCGAAGATGAGCAGCGTTCCGCCGCTCTGAACCCAGCTGACCAGGTTCGCCTTCTCGGACGCGCTCAGGTTCTGGGCCGAGATGGAGGCGATGTGAAGCGCCGATACCCCGGACAGAAACTCGGCCGTCAGCGAGTCGGTCTGATGGAACACCGCACCGCGAGCCTGGTAGATGCTCCGAAGTTCCGTCATCGCTGCGCCGGTTTCCAGGTTGTAGATGGAGCTATAGAGGCGGGTGTCGTCGAAGATGCCTACGTTAGCGGCCTGCGACACGGCGAACACCGATACGAGCAGGCTGGCCAGTGCGCTCTTGATCATGAAAACCTCTCCCTCGCTCACGAGTGGCGCCGGTCACGCGGCGCGTAATAGAACGTGGCGCGATACGACTTCGCGCCATGGTGACGAAAGTAGTATATCACGACCTTTGCCCGTAAGAAGCCGGGAATCTTAGAATCGCTAAAAATCCCCGTATCGTCGCACACGTAATTCCGGCCTCCCTCCGGCCCGAGGATCAGTGCCGGGACGACGAAACTACCTTAGACCCCACCAACAGCGAAGGCCGAGAGCGGCAGCTCTCGGCCCGTTGGGTTCCCGTACGTCGCGGATTACCGCCTGCGGCGTCGCGCCATCGCTGCAAACGAGCCCATTGCCGCGAGCAACGCGGAGACGGTGGAAGGCTCCGGCACGGCGAGCGTGTGAGCCCCCGCGAGTGAGTCGTTGTTGCAGGACACGGCCCAGCTCACATTCACGGTGTCCCCGTAGTTCAGACCCAGGTCCGCCCACGCAATCCGAGCCTCCAGAAGGCGAAGCGGGATGTTGGTGTTGGTAACCGGATCGCTGTAGAAAACCGGATTGCCGTTGTAGAGCACTCCCGAGTAGCGCACGTCCGCCACGATACCGGTCAGCGTTCCGCCGCTCTTGTAGTTCGAGTAGGGGTCGGGCCCGAAGCCGACGTCCTTGTCCGGCGTGTGCCACAGGCCACCCGCCATCACGCTTGCGGTTCCCAGATGTCCGACCGCAGCGGTGGGCAGGATGATGCCGTACTGCGAGGTCTTGGCCGCCCAGTCCGGATTGATGGCTATGTCGCCCACCCGATACGTCCGCGACCGCCCGTAGGGGTCGGCGGTGCCCGCCGGGTCGAAGCCCGTAACAATTGCGATGTACAGATAGGTCGCGTCATTGGTCAGGTAGAGGGCCTTTACGTCGAACTGCTGGCCGCCGAAGTCGCGGAGGTTCTTGTGGGTGCCCACGCCCGCATTGCCGTGGGGCCCGAAGCCATCCCAGACGTACCAGCTTATCAGGCCAGACACGCCCGCGTCGGCCGATGCCGCGCTGGCGCCGGCGCCGCCGCCGCCCGGCTGAAGGTCCGCGAACGATCCGCCGATGGGGCCGTTGAACAGGTTGCCGCCGACGTCTACGCCATAGTCTGCTAGGTTCCCGCTAAACTGCGCAGTCGCTGCGACGGAGAGTGAGATGAGGCTCAGAAGGGCCAGTCTCCTATGCATTCCCGATGTGCTCCTTGCGTCACTGAGTCCCTCGAAAGGGCCACCGAGCACATGGCGGAAGACGGGCCAAATCGCGTGCAGTCAGGCCAAACAGGAAAGGCTACGAGGTGCCAGGGGCCTCGGGGATGGGCGGAAACACGTGGGCGGATACGCCCTCTACCACCGTCTCGATCAGCCCCAATCGCAGCAGGGGATCGTGCACCTCGGCCGCACATCCTTCGCTGATCACGATTCCCCCCGGCGGTGCGGCCTTCTGAAGGTGGGCGGCGATATCGATCACATGTGCGAACTCGACGCCCCGCAAGTCTCCGTGCGGCGCGACCACCGCACCGGAGTGGATGCCACACCGGACGGAGAAAGGCGTGGCCAGACGATTTTGCTCCGCGTTCAGCTTGGGCACGGCACGCTGGATGGCCCGTGCGGCGGACAAAGCTCTCTCCGGCAGGTCGAACACCGCAGTAATGCCGTCACCAGAGGTGTTATGCACCTGACCGCCGCATTCCCGGACGATCTGCCCGACCACTTGATGATACGCACCGAACGAATACTCGACCGCGAGTGGATCGGCCCCCAACTTCATCTGCGTCGAGCCGACGACATCCACCGAAAGGAACGTTGCGTTCTGGGTCCCCTGCCGCAAGCGGTCCTGTAGCTCGTAAAGCTGCCGAAGCATCTCCTGCCGGTCCGTAGTGGTTGCCTGGGCCGAAATCCTTGTCTGGGCCGGTGCCGCCTGAGCGATGGGCGCAGAGCCGGAGCCGATTGCCCCGACAATGACACCCAGCAGCGCACCGCCCATCAACCCGCCTACGATCTCGCCGCCATAGGTGCCATGCATCAGGGCGTGCCCTAGCCCGTAGGCGCCGCCCCACGCCATCCCCGCCAGCGTCCCGAAGCCCACCGCGTGCGTCTTGAACATGCTCCAGCAGCCAGCCGCGACCGATGCGATGACCGCCACCGTGCCGATCGCCGGCAGTCCGATGTCCCCGAACAGGACCGACAGCACCGCTCCTGAAAGCCCGACCAGCCCGGCATCGAGCACCCGTCGCTTCGGTCCCATCACGCTGTCGTATGGCTCCCGAAGCCTACGCCAGATGCTCCCCCTCGGCGGCTTCACCGTCTCGGCCTGCTTGTCCACCAACTGCATGGCGAGCGCCAGGTACTCGGGGCGCACCCCCGCCTCCTCGGCAATCCGCTTCAGGCGTCCTTCGTCCAACTTCTCGCCCTCGCGTTCCTGTAGACGCGCTGCAATAGAGAGGATGCGCTCGGCGGTCTGCTCGTCGAACTTCCTCCCCTCGGCTTCCGGCTCGAACTGGAGTGATTGATCCATGATAGACGTATGGGATTCTACATCAGCATGGTGCGAGACGTCGCTCGGTTGCATGCCGCAGACTTAGGGGCATGCCGACGGGAGTCGCCATCTGTGCGTTGAACTCTCGGGGTGGCGGCGAGCCGCGGAAAGGGGAAAAGGAACTGGCCATGCGTGACGTGCTAATCATCGGCGGCGGCCCAGTGGGGTTATTCGGAGCGTTCTACGCGGGCTTACGCAAGATGACGGTTACGCTGATCGACAGCTTGCCGGATCTCGGCGGGCAACTCACCGCGCTCTACCCCGAGAAGTATATCTACGACATGCCGGGCTTTCCGAAGGTGCTCGCACGCGACCTGGTGACCAACATGTCCGAGCAGGGCCTCCAGTTCGGCGCCGAGGTGTACCTCGATGAGCAGTGCTTGACGCTGGAGCCGATCGCCGATGGCTGGCTCCTGACCACTGCAGAGAGGCAGCACGCTGGACGCACTGTCATCATCACCGCGGGCGTGGGTTCCTTCACGCCGAGACGGCTTGGACTGCCGGAGGAGGAGCGCTTCCTAGGCAAGGGTCTCTACTACGGCGTGAAAGAACGGTCTAACTTTGCCGTTCCACACCTGATCATCGTGGGCGGTGGAGACTCCGCATTCGACTGGGCACTCGCGCTCCATCCGGATGCCGGGCGCACCCTGTTGGTGCATCGGCGCGACGTGTTCGCGGCCCACGAAGACACGGTGGAACAGGTGCTGGCGAGTCCGGTCGAGGTGCTCACCTTCCGTGAGGTCGCAGCGCTCCACGGGGAGGACCGCCTGCAGTCCGTCACGCTGAAGCACACGAAAACCGGCGAGATGGAGGAAGTCCCAGCAGATGCAGTCAGCGTCAACATCGGTTTCGTTGCCGACATCGGCCCGCTCAAGGACTGGGGACTCGACCTGGACGGGAGCCGCATCCGCGTAAACGAACGCAGAGAGACGAACCTGCCGGGGGTCTTTGCTGCGGGTGACATCGCCTCCTACGAGGGAAAACTGAAACTGATTGCCACGGGTGTCGGCGAGGTGTGCACGGCCGTCAACTATGCAAAGACGCGGATTGACCCCAGCGCCTCGCTCTTCCCCGGCCACACCACCAACATGAACCTGCCCGAACGCCGATAGACCCGAATCACGCCGAGGTTATGGCTCCCTCCCGCAGGTGGCCCAGCACTCGCAAGACCGCATCGGGGTCCATCGGATGCCGCAGGTAGGCATACAGGAAGCCCGGCCAGCCCACCATCTGGTCGGCTTCCTCGTCCGGCGGAAGTGCGATCAGGATCAGCGGCACGGTGCGTAGTCTCGGGTCCCCCATCTTCTCCTCGGCAAACCGCTCGTACGGCTCTATCGTGCCATCCGGGCCTAACGCGGCCGACAGCTCCAACACCATCGCATCGCATGGACGCGATCTGGCATCATGGAGCATCTCGGGCCAGCGGTCGAACACTTCGACTTCGTGTCCGCGGTCCAGCAGGGACTTCACAGTGGATGCGACACTCTCCGCGGCTGCGCAGCACAACAGCACTCTCATGGCGGTTATCCTTTCAAGCAAACCAAGGGCTACAGTCGTATCCGACTGCGCAGTTCTTCTAGCTTTCGGGGACCAATCCCTTTCACCCTCTTCAGTTGGTCAACGGAGAAGAATGGTCCGTTACGAATACGATCCTGCACGATCTCGCGCGCCAGGTCCGGTCCGATGCCCGGCAGCGTCTCCAACTCGGCCTGCCCGGCGGTGTTGATGCTGACTGGACCAACCTTGGGCGATGGCTGCGTCACTCTGCCGATTGTTGACGGCGGCTGGGGCTTCGATGGGGTCTTCTGTTCGGCGGGGGGCGTACGAAAGGCGATGAACGCAGCGGCCATCATCAGGCAAGCGGTCACTATCGCGACCACCAGCCGCTCGCCCGGCGCCCAGCGATCCCAGTGCTCGCGCGAGATCATCGGTACCCCCCATTCGGAGAGTACACCGGTTGGGGCCGTAGGATGGGTGGATCGCCGCGCCCCGTCTTGTCTACCTTCTCGTAGCGAAACATCACCCACCCGTACGAGTAGCGCCACACCTCGCGTGGCAGTTCGCGGTTGTCTTCCGTGATCAGGTAGCCACGCTCGATGCTCTGCGGTTCACCCAGTCGCTCTCGTACGTCCTCTTTGGTGTGCCCCTCCATGATGCCGGAGATGGCAGTCGCACCGTTGCCGGATGGTTGGCTCTGCTTCAGGTCGCGCAAGGCGCGTTCCGTGGGCGAAAGCCCCAGCGCGTCCCGTACCGAATGCTCGATGGGGTCTTCGGGAGGCGTAACGGCGAGCGATGACTTGCGGATGAGAAAGTAGGCGGTTAGACCAGCCCCGGCAAGCATAAAGAACAGGGCCAAGGCCACCGCGAGACCGCAGCTCATGCGGCGAGGCTGGCGGGCGGCGTAGAACGGGTACGGCATGCCGGGCTGTGGCGCCGCCTGCCCGAACGGCATACGACACTGCCAGCAGGCCGCGGCACCTGTCATGTTGTTCGCCCCGCAGTTGGGGCACTGAAACCGATCCGGGCCCGTCATATCCGTCCCTTTGCTGCCGCACTCGAGGGGCGGCAACGCCATTCTAACGCATCTGGAGTCCGTTTGTATCCCCTAGAATCCCGCGCCATGCGCTGCCATTGGCTGCGCACAACTCCCCGGCGTGCATCCTGTAGCAACTCTGGTGCGTATTCAAGGCGGAGGTGGTGGAACGATGAAGCTGCCGAAGCCGAAGAAAGCGAAGCCCAGCGCCATCAAGAAGGTGATCGAGGAAGCCAAGGAGCTGGACCTGAAGGGCGCGCTGAAGCGGACCCTGAGGGATCTGGACAAGGCCGGCAACGAGCCCATGCAACGCGATATCCCCAGAGACCGCGAGGACTAACCCTCCTTACCGCCCCCAGCCTCGGCGTCCTGCCGATGAGCGCTGTGCCCCCCCTCGGCCTCCATGAGAACCCGGGCGTTGAGGGGAACGACCATAACGCACGCATTGTTTGCCCATCCATCCCTCACGGCGCCCACTCTGTCATCCCGAGGGAGCGGCGGAGGACCTCCGCTGGCACGCGCGATCGCTCGCGACCGAGGGATGGTTTTCTGATGCCTCCGGCTCTCGCTTTTCGCCGCAGGCTCCCTCGCGCTGGACGCTGCGGGGCGGCAGAAAGGGTTCCCTCGCTACGCTCGGGATGATTGGGGGGTGCTTGGCGGGTCACACTATCGCGTACTGAGATTGCAACGCGTCCGCCAACCATCATCCGCAGATGGCGGATGATGGTTGTGGATATCTATTGGGATTGGCAGAGAGTCATGGTGTATGACTCCCAAGCCTTCGCACGGGCCTCGGGAGAGAGCAGGGCATCCAGGCGTGGGAATAAGAACTTCTCCTCGCGCCTCTCGTGGTGGTCCATCAGGTGCTTGAACCGGTACTCTTCGTCCAGCAGCTCGATGACCTCGGCGGGCTCGATTGTGGGCTGCGCCGCCAGAATCTTCAGCGTGTTGGCGATGCGCTCAATATCGGCCGCGATCTTGCGGTGCTCGGCATCGAACTGCTCCGGTCGCCCGCCCTCCACCGAACCGCCTACCTGCTCGTACAGCGGCAGCAGCACCTCGTCTTCGGCGCGCATGTGGGCGCCCAGAGCTGCCCGAAACTCATGGAGAGCCGCTAGAGCCTGGGGAGTCTCGCGAAGCACCAACGCTTCCTGGTGACGCCGGAAGAGCGCGTTCAGCTCACGGTGGGCTTCGGCGAGTTCGGTGAAGCTCCGCACAGAGTGGCAATTATTGGCCACTGGCGTCGGACGGCTCTGGGACAGTGGCCAGGGGCACTGGTGCAACGTGCGTGCCGGCCAAGGCCTCGTAGGCCGCTTTCTGGCGTGCCTTGCGGTTGACGAAACGCTGGCTAATCATCCACCGGATGTCGTGAATCCCCACCTTGATCGCGGCCAGCCATCCGTGGAAGTGGGACTTCCCGTAGCGCGGATAGAAGTCCACCGGCACTTCCCGAAACTGGATGTAGGGGTTGGTGCCGGCCTCGATCTTGATCTGCCCGCTGAACTCCCAGCTTCCGCCTTCCAGGTGCATCAGCGGTAAGATGCTCCTCCGGAACACCCACATACCCGACTGGGAGTCCCGTAGCCACTTGCCGTAGAGCAGCCCGAAGATGAGGGAGAGCGCGTAGTTCCCAACGACGTTTCGGAAGCGCATCGAGTCCTTCCGCTTCAGCGGGAACCGCGAGCAGGTGATGAAATCTAGGTCCTCGCACAGCAGAGTGTCCACCAGTTCGGCGATCTGCACGGCAGGATAGGTGCCGTCGCCGTCCATAGTCACGATGACATCTTTGGTTGCGGCTCGGAACCCACCCAACAGGGCATGGCCGTAGCCTTGATTGGGCTCGGGCACAACGACTGCACCTGCCGCGCGGGCAATCTCCACCGTGTTGTCCGTCGAGTTGTTGTCCACGCAGATAATCTCGTCTACGTAGTCCGGAATGCCGCGCAGAGTCTCTCCAATCCCTGCAGCCTCGTTGTAGCATGGAATAACAACGGAGATGCTGACGCCGTTTACCATGGTTCCCCCATAAAAAGCGTCGCCGGCATCCTTCATTTCCCCCCGAAGACGCCGGTGCCTTTCTCAAAACAACATATTACCACGGATTCTCGGCTATCGAGCCCTTTGCTCGAGGATGATTGCCGGGGTACACTGCGCCGCCGTGGGCAGAACTAACTCCTCCGAGAAGGTTCCTACCGCAGTGCTCGACTGGAGGCTCTCCCGAGCCGAGGTATGGCTCCTCGTCGCTATCCTAGTAACTCGGCTAGCCTACGTCCTGGTCGCCGGGCAAATTGACCCGTTCCTTAAGAAAGACCCCCTCTACGGTGATGCCAAGCCGTTCGACCACGCCGCATGGAGCCTGGTCACCGGCAAGGGGTTCGACCTCGAAGTGCATCGTGCGCCCCTGCACGGACTGATGATGGCGGGCGTGTACGCCGTGGTGGGCCACCAGCCGGATGCCGTGCGCGTATTGCAGGCCTTGATGACGCCATTCGCTGCGCTGTTTTATCTGGTCGGATTCCGGGCGCTATTTGGGAGCAGGGTCGGGCTGTGCTTCCTTGTGCTGATGTTGCTTCAGCCGCAGTTGTTACACGTGACGGGGTGGCTCTACTCCGAGAACCTCGTACTCTTGTTAGTAGGTGCGCTCTTCGTCGCACACCTAGCAGCGCTTCGGACCGATTGGGAGGTGCGAGCTGCTGTCATCGTGGGCGTGCTCTTCGGGCTGCTTTCCCTCACTCGCCCCACGTTCTTGCCGATGCTGGCGCTCTATGTGCTGTGGATGCTCTTCCGGTTGCCGAGAGGCCGACGGCTCGCGGTTCTGGGAGCCGTCGTACTGCCGGCGCTTGTCGTCATCTCTCCTTGGACGTACCGGAACTACAACGTACATGGCGCGTTCGTGCCGATTAGCATGGCCGGTGGTGTATTCGCAGGGTTCAACAGCCCCGAGTCCTATGGCAAGATGCCACCCACGTTTCACCTATGGCCGATGAAGGACGGGACGGTGGTGGATGTGTGGGCCGAGACCAAAGGCAAGTCGCTCTACGAGATTGACAAGTTCTACGGCCGCACCGCGCTCCGGTGGGTGATGGAGAACCCTGGACACACGTTGGCGCAGATTCCTAACAAGTACTACAACACCCTCTCGCCACTGGGCACAGGCGTTCCGACCTCTCAGCGGCCTTGGCAGGCCAGCTCCAAGCTGCAAAAGCTCGCCGATGCGGTATTTTTTGCCTATCTCGCGGTGTGCGTGTGGGGACTGGGTAGGGCACTGCGAAGGTACTGGGCCGAGCTGATACCCTTCACGTTGATGGCGCTCACCATCTTCCTGGCCGTGACCGTCTTCGGTGGCACCTCCCGCTACCTCCTCCCGTTGGCTCCGGTGTTCCTTGCCGGGTTCTGCGTGGTACTGTGTCGGTGGCGTTCTGCGGAGTCGTCTCGAGGATAGTCGAGCGATACTACTGTTAGTGAGTTCTGACGGAGAACGCGCGCTCCCCCTTTCCACCAGGCGGAATGTTCCCGACACTCCACTGAACTTCATTGCCTATCAAGACGCCTCCGTCCGATGCGGAGTGGAAAGTGCACCACTTGTCGGGTACTCGCGCACTGACGACAATATCCTCAGCGGTTGCTTCCCCTACGTTTTGGTACGTGACAACAAACGTCACCAGGCCGCCTGGAACCACGAGTACCGGTACTGCTGAAATCTTTACCTCGACACGAGGACGCGCAGCATACCGAAGAATCAGGCCTTCGCGTGGTGCCACGCTGTGAATGCCTGGAGAGTAGCGCTTTCCGTCAAGTCCGACGAGAGTTGTCGTGCAACGCCAATAAGCGTAGTTCTGCCGGTGCGGGTTGACTACGACTAGGCCGTTCTCGAAGTCACGACACACCGCAATCGTCGAGGTATCGTCAATAGCTTCAGGGATGTCTGAGTGCTTGACCAATCGTTCGTCCAGGCGATATAAGGGACCAGTCGGATTCCCGATTGGTACCAGGAAGTCATCGTGCCAAATCGGCTCCGCTTGAGAACCAGCCTGACAATCGTAGGCCGTCGATAAACCGAAGTACGTAAAGTCGGTCATGGCGCACAGGTAGGAGGCCAACGCAAAGCGCCTCGGTAGGTGGTCGTCTTCAAAGAGGCGATGATTCATCATGATGTACTTGTCACCCAAGTCGGATCCGGTGGAGTTCTGAAGCAGACGAACCTTGCCCCGCCAGCTCCGCCACCACTGGGGATCCGCCGGAAAGTCAGGATTGTCAAAGTAGTCTAGTACGCAGTTGCCGGAGCCATCCGCGTGCCTCATTACGAATCCCCACTCGATGATAGCGCCATCTACTAGGGACATCCACGGTACCCATGGAGCCTGATCCGGACTACTAAAGCCCATATTCGGTATCAGCTTGATGCCCCTCTGGCGCAAAGGCTGAAGCTTCTGTAGGAACTGGCTCACCGCTGCATGCCATGCTGGGTCGTCGGGATAGTTGCATGGATACTTGGGATCGCCAGGCGTTGAACAGACGTTATTCAGCGCACGGTTCGGGTGAAAGTAATCTAGCATCAAGGCGCCCCAATGTTCGCGCCCGGCGTGCTGAAGAAGTGCAGCCAGCACCGCCTCTTGATACCCAGGATTGCCGACGTCTAGCGAGATATGCCCCTTGCAGCAGGAGTCGCTCACCCCATTCAAGCACAGGATCCAGTCTGGATGGCTCGCTTGGATGCTGCATGCGTCGAACAAGTTCACAATTCCGAGATTGCAATAGGGGTCATCATTTGTGCAGCAATCCGTGTAAGCCACACGTACCCAGTGCAGGTTGAGGAAATCGGGTTTCAGCGCAACATAAGTGCCTGATTTATGGTATTTGTGGAGACCAACGGCATCGGCTCTTTGAGCCGTTTCCACCCAACTCGTGAGCGGCTTGTACATCCACAACAACTTGATCGGCTTGTCAACAGCGGGTGGCAACGGTCGCAGGTCCTCCACCCGAAGATCGTCGAAGTCGATCCATCCCTGTGCTCCCTCGCTCGCCTCGACATGAAGCCAGAACTTAAGTTTCGTGGCGTCGGCGGGCGGAGTGACTTCGCCGGAAATGACGGTCCAGTCGGTGCTGGCCGGTGCCTGCAGCGGGATGACGTCCGTATAAACCTGGTTATTCTCTGAGCCGCAGCTACACCACACCTTCCAGCGCAAGCCCCTCGTTGCAGGCCCGGAGCGGACCGCGATGCTCACCTCGAGCCGAAGCCCAGGCACCCAGCCGCTCTCGGCACTCCTCACGTCCGCACCGAGGTTGATGACCTTCTGGTTGCTGGGAGCCGCCGTGACCGCGATCCGCTGGTAACCTCGGCCTCGGAACGGCCCGTCCCGCCGGACTTCAGGCCTAAAAACCGCTTTCTCGTAGGTGTCGTTCATCGGCCCCCAGTGGTTGGCAATGCCTTCTGAGCTCTTACTGTGACACCTCTGATCGTCCCCAGGTAGATCTTGGTCATCTTCGAAGTTGCCGGCGTACTCTAGCAAGTTCAGCCGGGTGACTGCAGCCTGGGCAAGTGTACTTTCTGCCAAGAAGCCAGCAATAATCCCTAGCAGCACAGTCGCGCAAACAACGAAACGAAAACACATCCTGCCGCCACCAATCTCGGGCATAGCGACAGCCACCTAGCTGTCTCAGCACCGTGCTTTACCGCACATAATACAGCAGGATCAAATTCTAGGCAAGCTATTTTGCCTGCGAGGTGTGGAAATCCCGGACTGAGCGAGAGAGAAACGTTTACTGCACCCGAACTCGGAACGTTAGAGTCCCGCTGGCACCGGGATTGACCGTTCCGACGTTCCAGACGACACGATTCTGCACGATGTCGTACACCCCGCCGTTCTGTGCGGAAGAGAAGGTGGTGTAAGCAGGCACCGGGGCACTAACGTAGGCGTTGAGAGCCGAGGCGGTGCCAACATTGTTGAACTCCACCCGATAGGTCACTAGCTCGCCCGGCGCCGGGGTAGCAGGGCTCGCAGTCATGCTCATCACCAGTTTGGGTGCATTCAGTAGGATCAGACCCGTACGCGGCGGCAACGATTTCGTTCCTGGCTCGACTATGCCTCCGTCTAGATCCTGGTAAACACCGGGACAGCTCCAGGTGAACGTTTGGTTCTCCGCCGGGTTGACAACGACCAATCCGTTCTCGAACGCTCGCTCGATCAGCGCCCCGGTGCTCATGTTACCGGCGACCACCTTGTAGGTCTGCGTCGGTCTTCCCAGCGGAGCGGCAAACTCGTCGAACCAGGCTGCATCGGTCTCCGGAGTGGCAAATCCGAAGTAGGTATTGTCCGACATTCCGCACAGGTAGGAGGCGAGCGAGTAGCGTCGCACACCTACCCACGAGTCGGGAAGCCGATGGCCGACAATAATGATCTTCGAGCCCGCATTCACGAGCGACAGGAACTTGTATCGCCAGCTGTTCCAGTCGGAGTAGAAGACGCTTCCGTCTTTCTCCTGCATCGCGAAGCCCCACTCGAAGATGAAGCCGTCGCAGAGTTGAATCCACGTCGCCCCAGGCTCTTCGAGAATGCCAGTGCAGCCCATGTTCGGGATCAACTTGATGCCCATCTGCCTCAGCGGCTGCAGCTTCTGTAAGAACCCGGTGACGGCCGCTTGCCATTCCGCGTCCGTCGCGTATCCTGCGGGGTTGCGTTGATTGAGGGTGTTCAAGCTTCGGTTCTGGTGAAGGAACTCCACCAAGAGCGAGTCCCACTTCTCGCGCGGTGCCAGCTCCAGAATGCGGGCTAATAGGTGGTCCTGGTATTCCGTGTTCCCGAGGTCCAGGCTCGTGGCGTTGTCCCCCTGCATCAGGTTGCCTTCATCGTCCCGAAGGAACCACTCGGGGTGGTTAGATTGCACCCAACTGAAAGGAAAGAGGTTTTCCAGCGAGTAGTGGTCCTCATCAGCCGTGTACGCCACACGCATCCAGTGAACGTTCAAAAAGTCAGGTCGCAGCGCTTTGATGCCCGGTGCATTGTGGTATTCATGCTGGCCCGCAGCATCTGCACGTCGCGCAGTCTCTACCCAGTTCTTGTACAAGCGGTACATATAGAACAGCTTGATGGGCTTCTCGAAGGGCGGCTCGTGGACGCGGCCATCCGTCAGCCGAAGATCGTCCAGCCAAATGGTGCCGCTCGAGTTGCCGGCCGTGGCCATGATGTGAAAACCGATGTGTAGCTCCGTGCGGTCCTCGGGCACGAACACCTCACCTTGCCACTCGCGCCATGTTAGCTCAGGAGTAAGGATCGTGCTTCTTTGAAACTCCCCGTAGCCCACGTTGGGGTCCGACGGCAGCACACTGCGATACCAGACCTTCCACTGGACGTTCTGGACCGTCTCGCTGGTTCGGTACTTGAAGTTGAGGACGACACGGGAACCCGGGCGCAGCACTCCGTCTGAGACCTTGACTTGGGCCCAGAATGTGAGGCCGTAGCTCGACCCGTCGTTCTTGCTGATTGCTACCCGTTGGGAGCGAACCCCGTGCGCCGGGCTCTGCGAGGAGAGCCCTACGGTAAACACAGACTTGTTGTAGACCGGTTGCTTGGTTACGGGGTCGATGATGGTGCCCCACCAGTTCGCGAAGCCGTCGCCGTCCCAATCGTCCTCGAAGCTGCCGATGCCTTCGAGCATGTTGAACTGACTGGGTGAACCTTGGGCGACCGAAGCGCAGCAGGCCACCGTCAGCACCAGGAGTATGATGAGGGCCCGGATGATGTCTCGCGGCATGATCATGGTTCACCCACAGTGAGAGCTACCGACATTGTTCCTCTGATCGTGCTCCGCAGCCCACAGCACCATTGCCGGGACGGTCGTTCAGCCCCGAGCGCCTTATGCCAGAATCGGTGACCATGAGCGAGCCCGTCGCACGACTTCCCACCGTAGTGATCGCAGGCCGGCCCAACGTCGGCAAGTCCACGCTGTTCAATCGGATCGTCGGGCGACGCATCGCCGTGGTCGAGGATACGCCCGGGATCACCCGCGATCGTCTCTACGCAGAAGCAGACTGGCGAGGGCGACGGTTCACGGTGGTGGATACGGGTGGCCTCACCACCGAGCCCGAAGTGCTGTGGGAGCAGATACGACTTCAGGCCACGATAGCACTTCAAGAAGCCGACGTCGTGCTATTCCTAGTGGACGCCTGCGACGGCTTATGCCCCGCCGATAGGGAACTGGCCGACGAGCTGCGGCCCCTGAAGGTGCCGGTCCTGCTCGTGGTCAACAAGGCCGACAACCCAAGGCGCGAAGAATACGCAGACGAGTTCTACGCGTTGGGGTTTGGGGAACCACGCCCCATCTCTTCGCTGCACGGGCGCGGTGTTGCCGACCTGCTTGACGAAGTCGTGGACCTGCTGCCCACCCCCGAGCCCGTGCCGGAAGAACCAGAGCCGATCTCGTTGGCAATCCTCGGGCGTCCCAACGTGGGGAAGAGCTCTTTGCTGAATGCCATCCTCGGACAACCGCGCGCCATCGTCAGCGATATCCCCGGAACTACTCGGGATGCCGTAGACACTCCCTTTGCCTGGAGGGGCGAGCCGCTGACACTGGTGGATACCGCCGGACTGCGCAGGCCCGGAAAGGTTCAGGGCTCCGTGGAGTATTACATGGCTCTCCGCGCCACGCGGGCGGCCGAGCGGGCGGACATCTGCGTGGTCGTGATCGATGCCTCAGAAGGCTTCACCGACGGCGACAAGCGCGTCGGCTCGATTGCCTACGAAGCCAAGAAGGCCCTGGTTTGGGTAGCGAACAAGTGGGACGAAGTCGAACCACCCGACGGGCGGCCGACGAAGAGATCGCAGGCCAAACGCGATTTCGCTCGCACCGTTCAGCGGGATGCTCCGGAGCAGGCGTTCGCTCCCATCTGCTTCACCAGCGCGACCCGGGGAACGGGCATCGAAGCGCTGATGGACACCTGCATCGAGGCTTATGAGAACTACAGCTTCCGCATCACTACCGGGGTGTTGAACCGCATCATCCACGACGCCACCTTCGAGAGACCCCTGACCGTCAAAGGCCGCGCGCTCAAGGCCTACTACGCCACCATGACTCGCACACGCCCGCCGACGATTGCGGTCTTCGTCAACGACCCCAAGCTGGTCCACTTCTCCTATCGTCGCTACCTGCACAACCGGCTCCGCAAGGAGTATCCACTCGAAGGCTCTCCCCTGGTGCTGGACTTTCGCGCTTCCCACCAACGTAAGCCGTAAGGGCACCCCGGTGCCGCGCTGCCAGGTGCGGAACCTGGCAGCGTGTAGCGGTGTCAAAACAAGGGAAGCGCAGTATACTCATGAGTGTATCTGCGGCATCTTGCAGCATCTGCAGCGAAACCGGGGGCTTACTCGATGAAGACAGCACGTTTGCTCGGACTCTCCGTACTCACCGCACTAGCAGGTACCGCAATCGCGCAGGAGTTCGAGCTTCGGAACGACAGTTTGGTGGACGGAGCAACCGGCGCAATCCAAGCCGGATTCGCCCCAGGGGACATCGGCGCGGCCGTATTCAACACGTCGCCCTCCAACTTCCCGCTGAAGATCAAGCGGGTACAGATCATGTGGTACTCGCTCAATCCCCCCCAGGCGGACCAAGAGCAGGGCGCAATCAACTTCTATCAGGGTGGCGCAGAGAACCCGCCGACACCCATCCTCGTGCGGTCCCTGGGCGGACCTATAATGCGCGACGGCGGCCTCAACGAGTTCGACGTGAGCGGCGAGAACATCGTGTTCAACAATGGGCCGTTCGCGGTTGGCCTGCTCTTCGTGAATCCCGTGAACCCCCTCTTGGGGCCGAGCCTGGTGACGGATACCAACGGTTGTCAGTCGGGAAAGAACCTCATCTATGACCCGAGTATCGGCTGGACTAATGGCTGTATCCTCGGTATCAGCGGTGACCTCGTGATCCGCGTGATCTGCGAGTACGTGGGGCAATCAGCCGACATCGCCGGTCAAGTGCAACTCGGCTCGTGGGTCGGTGACACCAGCCAGCTATCGGTGGAGCTTACACTGAAAAGCGGTGGCCAAGTAGTGGAGACCGTCACGGCTCCGTTGGACGCCTTCGGAGCGTACAGTGTCACCGTGCATAATGTCGGCACCTTCGATGTAGTGGCTCGCGTGGCACGCTGGCTGTCCGAAAAAAAGACGGGGGTCACGATAGGCGGTGCCACGCAGCTCAACTGGAGCCTTCCGAGGAACGGGGACGTCAGCCTCGATAACGCAATCGGTCTCGATGACCTGAACACCGTCCTGATCAACTTCGCCAAAACCAACGCAGCGCACGCTGACGTGGACGGGTCGGGCCAGGTGAACCTGGTGGACCTGAATACGGTGCTCACCTTCTTCGGCCAGTCTGGAGCGCAGTAACGCCACGACTGCGGGGGCCAGGCACCAGGCACGGAAGTGAGGGGCCCCGGCGCGAGTACTGCTCGCGCCGAGGCCCGAACACGTTCAGAACCGCTCAGTAATGGACTTTGCCTGCGTGAACAACAGCAGGTAGTCCGAGCCGCCGGCCTTCGAATCGGTTCCCGACATGTTGAAGCCACCGAACGGCTGCACACCGACGAGTGCGCCGGTGCACTTCCTGTTGAGATACAGGTTGCCGCAGTGCAACTCGTGCCGACCTCGCTCTAGGTGCTCGCGATTCTTGGATATCAGCGCGCCCGTTAGGCCGTAGTTGGTCCCGTTAGCGATCTCGATGATATGGTCGAAATCCCGCGCCTTGATGATGCTCAGCACCGGGCCGAAGATCTCCTCTTGTGCGATCCGCGCGTTCTCCGGTACATCGCCGAAAATCGTCGGCGGAATGTAGTACCCAGGCAGGTCCAGCTTCTCGCCTCCCAGCAACAGCTTGCCCTCGCCCTTGCCAACCTCGATATACTCCCAAATGCGGTTGTATGCGTTCTTGTCTATCACCGCGCCAATGATGTTCCCCTCGGATGGGTTGCCGACGGACAGCTTCCGAGCCTTCTCCACCACCATCGGCACCAGCGCGTCGTAGACTGCCTGGTGCACGATCAAGCGCGAACCCGCCGAACACTTCTGGCCTTGGAAGCCGAATGCCGACGTGACGGCTTCGGTCGAAGCGAGATCGAGGTCGGCACTGTCGTCCACCGCCACGAAGTCCTTGCCGCCCATCTCCAGGATCGTGCGCTTGATCCACTTGCACTCGGGGTTGGGCGTTGCAGCGAGCTGGTTAATGTGGAGGCCCACCTCGGCCGACCCTGTGAAGGCGATGAACCGCGTCAACGGATGTGACGTCAGCGTGTCGCCCATCAGCCCGCCGGGTCCGGTCACGAAGTTCACCACGTCTTTCGGCAGGCCAGCCTCGTGCAGGATCTCGAGGTACTTGTACGCGATGACCGGCGAGGTGCTGGCTGGTTTGAGCACGACGGTGTTGCCGGTGACGATCGCAGCGTCCGTCATGCCGGAGCAGATCGCCAGCGGGAAGTTCCAGGGTGGAATCACCACGCCTACCCCGAGCGGAATGTACCGCAGCTCGTTGTCTTCTCCAGGAAATGGCACTGTGGGCTGTGACCCGCCGATTCGCAGCATCTCCCTTCCGTACCACTCGGCAAAGTCGATCGCTTCGGCAACCTCGGCGTACGCCTCGGCATACGACTTGCTAACCTCGTATACCATCCACGCACACAGCTCGTAGATGCGTCGTCGCATAATTGCGGCGACCCGGAACAGGATCTTCGCCCTGGCATCGTATGGGAAGCGGCTCCAGTGCTCGAAGCTCGCAGCCGCCGCGCGTACCGCTTCGTCCGCAAGCTTGGCATCGACCTTCGGAAACCGACCAATCACCTGCTCGGTGTTGCCCGGATTGATGGACACCATCTGGTCTTCGGTGCGGACTTCTCGCCCGCCAATCCAGTTGGGGTAGTCCCTGCCGAGTTGCTCCGCAACCAGGGCGAGAGCCTCGCGCATCTTGGCCACGGGCTCGGGTTGCGAGAAGTCTACATATGGCTCAGGCCGATAGGGAAGTACCATCGAACTCCTCCGTTTCGCGCGTTGTCTGAGCCGAGTGTAGCACCGGGCGGGAACCGCAGTGAACCGAGCCGGGCCAATGCCCTGTCGCCGCATTCCGATTCGGAACAAGTGGCGGGAACACGACGGCTCGCAGAGCCGCCTTCCGTGATACAATGGCCTGTGCGCTTGGCGATTTTGTCAAACGCCGGGAGGTACCAGATGACGTTGCGTCGTGGGTTCACTCTCATAGAGCTCTTGGTGGTCATCGCCATCATTGCGATCCTGGCCGCCATCCTCTTTCCTGTTTTTGCCTCGGCACGAAAAGCCGTCAAGACCACCAAGACCCTCTCGAACCTGAAGCAAGTCGCCACCTCTGTGCTCATGTACGCAGACGACGTAGACCAGCGCACTCCTCAGCCGTGGTACGGCGAATGGTTTGCCGGCTGGCCGGACGTGAACTGGACCTTCGTCACCTGGAGTGTCGCGGTGTACCGCTACGTGAAAAGCGGGGAGGTGATGAACGACGCAGCGCAGCTTCCACCCGCCTACTTCCATCCACCTGGTTCGAAGGACGCGTCTGGCAGGGACCGGTTCAACTGGTTTGGCTGGGCCACGATGGCCGCAAATGAGCGGGGCCTCTTCGGTTGGTGGGAGTGGAACGGCGGGTGGATCTTCCACCCGAGCAGGAAGCTCGCGGCACAGGAGCGTCTGGTGGAGCGTTCCATGCTCTTGACCACCCGCGACCCTCGCGACCATATGTGGGGCAGTTTCATCTACGTCAACTTCGAAGCCGCCCGACCGATGACGGACCCCAACGCCGACCAGAACACCTACTACTGGCGCAACAACGTGTGGGCGGCGCAGCGGTACCATCGAGAGCGACTCTGTGTCGCGTATGCGGACAGCCACTCTAAAACCATCTCCGGGGGATCGAACGTGTACCTCGGGCCGAACACTACCTACAACGACTGGGCCAACTGGGATCCAGACAAGAAGGCGTTCTGGGGCGACGATGTCAGCAAGAGCCGATAGGCCTGCAGCACCTAAGTATGGATTGGGAGTACAAGGAGGAGCACGGTGAAAAAGCAGGTACCCGCAGCGCTGTCTTGGATCGTGATTGCCATTGCGGTCATCGTGATCGCCGTCGTCGGGTACTTCGTGCTGCGTGAGCCGCCACGGCCCGGTCCTGACGATAGGCCGAACCCGCCCGCTCCGCCCGGCGCTCCAGTTCCGGCGCCGCCCACCGGCTAGGCTCTCGTGCCCCGCTGAGTGCCGATGTAGGTCGCATGCGCGGGACAGGCCCTGTCGAGCGCAACGCAGCGCCAAGCGAGATTGTACTACTGTAGTAGAACATCGGAACGCGGCGGTACGATGAAAATCACGGTCAGACCCGACGACATGATGCCGATGTACGCGCAGATCGTCCATCAGATCCGCCTCGCCATTCTGTCGGGAGAGCTGCGCGTGGGCGACCAGTTACCGACAGTGCGGGAACTTGCGGTGGACCTCTCGGTCAACACCAATACCGTCGGGCGAGCCTACATGGAGCTGCACCGCGCAGGCTTGATTGACACGAAACAAGGAGTCGGCACCTTCGTCAAGGACATCTCATCGGCCGTGTCGGACCGCGCGCGCCAGGAGCGGCTGCGCGGTCTCGCCCGGACTGCTTTGCAGGAGGCCGCCGCCATCGGCTTCCGGTCTGAGCAGCTGATCGAGGCTATCGAGCAAGAGGCCTCGGAGGAGAGAAGATGATCACACGTTCGGATATGGGTGTACACAAAATGGCATCGCAGCATTCACCCCACCCGCTTCAGTTCATCGCGTACCTGGCCGCTGCGGGAGTGACGGCCGCCACCTTCTTCATTGCCGGGCAGGCCGTGGTGCCCACCGTAATCGCTGGTATCGTAGCCTTCTATTTCGCTTCGGGACTGCGGGTCGCCGAGCAATGGGAGAAAGCGGTCGTGCTGCGGGCGGGCCACTTTCACAAGGCTTATCAGCGTGGGCCTTTTTGGATTCTGCCTTTCGTGGATCAGGTGGTGCAGTGGGTTGACCATCGGGTGCAGACCACGTCGTTCAGCGCACAGCAGACGCTGACCAAGGACACCGTCCCGGTGGACGTGGACGCCGTGCTGTTTTGGCACGTGTGGGATGCGCAGAAGGCCACACTCGAAGTCAACGAGTACCAGCGCGCCATCTTCTACAAAGCGCAGACGAACCTACGAGACATCATCGGCGAGTCCATGCTGGCAGAACTGCTCATCGGGCGCAAGCAGTTGGGCGAAAAGCTGCAAGCCATGATTGACCGCGAGACCACCCCGTGGGGCATCACCGTGGAGTCGGTCGAGATTCGGGACATCGTGATCCCGGCGGAGCTTCAGGATGCAATGTCGAGGCAGGCACAGGCCGAACGCGAGCGCCAGGCTCGGGTGATCTTGGGCGATGCTGAGCGACAGATCGCCGAGAGTTTCGTTCGTGCCGGCGAGCAGTACGAAAGCAACCCGATCGCGCTGCACCTGCGGGCGATGAACATGCTGTACGAAGGGCTGAAGGAGAAAGGCGCGCTGATCGTGGTGCCGAGCACAGCGGTGGAGTCGATGGGACTGGGAGGTGCAATGGGCATGACCGCCCTCGCCAACACCGTCGGCGAACAGAAATCGGGCGAATAGGACCGGTACTGCGTGCGGTTTGAGATCGGCGCGCTCAAGGGGAGGGTCTCCGTGGAGGCATGTGTTCCTACGGAGTTGGTGTATATCATTCCCTCCGCGAGGCGGGGAGAGGGAAGGATTACTGTGTGGCGGCGAGGAGCTTGGCCTGATGGTCTGCGATGAGGGCATCGCAGAGGGCCTGGATATCGCCGTCCATGATGCCTGATAGGTTCGTGATCGTCAGGTTGATCCGGTGGTCGGTCACGCGGTTCTGGGGGTAGTTGTAGGTGCGTATCTTGTCGCTCCTATCCCCTGTGCCGATGGCAGCCTTACGCGAGGCGTCGGCACTGGCCGTCTGCGCCGCCAGTTCACGCTCATACAGCTTCGCGCGCAGCACCTTCATCGCCTTGTACTTGTTCTGTGCCTGCGACCGCTCGTCCTGACACTGCACCACGATGCCCGAAGGCTTGTGCACCAGGCGCACGGCAGTCTCGTTCTTCTGCATGTGCTGGCCGCCGGCGCTGCTCGCCCGGAAACTCTCCCATTCGATGTCCGCTGGATTGATCTCGACGTCCACCTCATCAGCTTCAGGAATCACTACCACGCTTGCGGCACTGGTATGGATTCTTCCGCTGCTTTCGGTAGCCGGGACCCTCTGCACTCGGTGAACGCCGCTTTCGTGCTTCAACTGGCTGTAAGCACCCTTGCCCTCGATGTTGAAGGTGATTAGGCTGGCACCACCCATATCCGAGTCCTCGTAGTCGACCAGCTCGGTTTTCCAGCCTTTGCGTTCGGCGAATCGGGCGTACATCGTATAGAGATCTCGAGCAAACAGTGCAGCTTCCTCGCCGCCTACCCCCGCACGGATCTCGATCACGACGTTCTTCTCGTCATTGGGGTCCTTCGGCAGCAGCATGACGCGCAGCTTGTCCTCGTATGCGGCGATCTCGGCGCGTAGGCGATCCATCTCGTCGAGGGCCATGTCTCTCATTTCGGGGTCGTCCACCAAGGCGCGCGCCTCCGCGAGCTGCTCATGGGCTTCTCGGTATGCACGATACACACCCACAACGTCCTGCAACTCGGCACGGATCTTTCCAAGGCGCTGCAGTTCCTTGGGGTCCGAGGCAACAGCTGGGTCTGAAAGGAGACGCTCTGCCTCTTCATAGCGTTCCTCTACCTGTTTCAGTTTCTCTAGCACGGACATAAGAATACCAGCGGGAACCGGTTCCGGCCATGGCGTAGTATCGGCATTGGGTTGTTCCCGGTTGCCCAACGGTGCAAACGTATGATCGAAGTGTGCCTTCTTGCCGCGTTTTCTCCCATAGTGGCCGAGCCCGTCGAGATCGTTCGAAGCTTCCGACAGGGCGAGAAGGCCTCGTACGTGGTCATCCGCAAGCAGAAGGATGCGGATGCGGTGATGAAGGGTTCGGGCGGCACATGGCGCGTGGACCTCGAAGTGCTGTCGGTCCACCCGGACGAGACCCGGCTACAGCTGACACGGACCACCGTCAAGCTGGACGCCGAGGGCTCGCCGGCGCTCAGCGACGACGTGCTGCAGCAGATGAAGCGCTCCTCTCAGGTCCAGGTGCTGGTCCGTAAGGATGGGAAGCTCGAGGTTACGGGCGACACGGCTGCTCCCGGAGGATTCGAGGCTTCGATGCAGTGGTATCGGGATGTGATGCTCGCCGCCCTGCCGCCCAAGCCTGTCGAGCCGGGGGACGCCTGGGACGAGCCTTATCCCGCAGACCTCTCGCCCGCGTTGCGGCCCGTGGGCACTCCGAAGATATCCTACAAGTTCGAGGGGATAGAGGACCTCGCGGACAAGCCGACCCTGAAAGTCGGCGCTGTGGCCGCGTTCGAGCAAGTCAGTGATGCGGGACTCGGAAACGAGGGCCCGAAGATTGACCTTCGAATACGTCGCGAACTGCGCTACACGATGTGGTTACGCCCTGCCGATGGCCGCCTGCTGAAGAACACGGGCACGGAGACCCTAACGCTGGAGTCCACCTCGTCGGAGTTGCCCTTCCGCCATAGCTTCACCATGACCCTAGAAGTGTTGCCTCTGGAACCAAAGCGCAGCATGCGACTGTTGCTGGTCCCCATGGCGGCTGTCGTTTGCTGGGACTGACGGGAGTTTCCGCTAGAGCCCGACCTGCTCGAGCGAGTAGCACTCGATCAGATCGCCTTCTGCGTACCCAGTGAACCCCTCGAGCTGGATGCCGCACTCGAAGCCCGCCGCCATCTCCCGCACGTCATCTTTGATGTGTTTTAGCGAGGCGATTGCGCCGTCGAACAGCGGCTCTTCCACGCCAGGCCGCCGAACTCGTGCGCGGGCGCTCCGGAGTATCTTGCCCTCGGTGACGTAGCACCCGGCGACGGTGTAGCCCTTCGAGAGCTTGAACACCCTTCGAATCTCGGCGACTCCGTGTAGAGTTTCCTCGAATTTCGGAGCGAGCAAGCCCTTGGCTGCCAACTCCATGTCTTCGAGCAGCTCGTAGATGATGTTGTAATAGCGAACGTCTATGTTCTGGTCCTTGGCCGCCCTCTTCGCCCCTGGCTCGATACCCGTATTGAAGGCCACGCATACCGCGGATGCGGCTCGGGCGAGAAGAATGTCGTTTTCGGTGATGGAACCGACGCCCTGCGAAATCACCTTCACCCTAACGTCTTCGAACTGCAGCTTGTTGAGCTGCTCGGCGATTGCCTCCACCGACCCCTTCACGTCGGCGCGGAGGATTATGTTCAGCTCTTTGGTCTCGCTCTCGGCCATGGAACGCAGGAGGTCTTGGAGGCTGGCCCGATGGTGGGGTGTAGGGGCCATGCTCTGCTCGCGCAAGGCCGTCTTCACCGCTTCGGCTTTGGCGCGCGCCTCTCGCTCGTTCTTGCAGGCAACTACCTTGTCCCCGGCTTCCGGCGGCTCCGAAAGACCAAGCACCTCGACCGGCATACCAGGACCCGCCTCGGCAACCGGCTTGCCTTCGAAGTCGTTCATGGCCCGCACGCTGCCGTACGCCCGTGACACCTGAATGGCGTCGCCTCGGCGCAACGTGCCCTCATGGACGAGCACGGTAGCCAGCGGCCCTCGGCCTTTGTCCAACCGGGCCTCGATCACCACCGCATCGAGCGGCGCCTTCGGATCGGCGGCAATCTCCGCGACATCGGCCACGAGCAGGATCATTTCGAGCAGATGCGGCACGCCTTCGCCCGTGAGGGCCGAGATGTTGCAGACGATAGTGTCGCCACCCCAGTCTTCTGGCACCAGCCCGTGCTCGGTGAGCTGCTGCTTTACACGCTCCGGGTTCGCGTCGGGCTTGTCGCACTTGTTGATGGCTACGATGATAGGCACCCCGGCGCTCTTTGCGTGGTCAATGGCCTCGCGAGTCTGCGGCATGATGCCGTCCTCGGCAGCCACTACCAGGATAGCAATATCGGTGACCTGCGCGCCTCGCGCACGCATCGCGGTAAATGCCTCGTGGCCGGGGGTGTCCAGGAAAGTGATCTTGCGCCCAGCCACCTCTACCTGGTAGGCGCCGATGTGCTGCGTGATGCCGCCCGCCTCTCCTGCGGCCACCGCCGAGTGGCGGATGTGGTCGAGCAGCGTGGTCTTGCCGTGGTCCACGTGGCCGAGGATGGTGACGATGGGAGGACGAGGTTGCACTCCCGTCTTTGACTTATTCGGCTTGTGAGCGGCGGGTTTGGGGGGAGCGACGGGTGTGGTGCCCTCGTCCCACTCCAGGATGTAGCCGAGTTCGTCGGCGAGCTGCTCCACGACCTCCGGCTTGAGGCGCTGTGTCAGGCCGACCAAAAGGCCGTCTTCCATCAGCCGCTTCTGGAGGTCCTCCGCCTTACTGTCGAACACCTTGGCGAGCGACCGCACCGTCTGGTTGGGCTTGACGTACACCCTGTCGTTGTCGAACGACTCGTCCTGAACGAGTTCTCTGGCGGCCTCGATTACATCTTCGGTAAGCTCAGGGTCGTCGGTCTTGACTTCGACACCAACCTGTTGCAGGACGCGAAGAAGTTGGTGCGGCAGGATGCCCAGTTCTTTTGCCAGGTCACTCAGTTTCAGTTTCGTTACCGCCAATACTCACCTCGTTTTCCCAGGTCGCCAGACACTCCTCAATAGCATTCTTGGCTACCGAGCGGCGATAGGCTCTTTCGAACCTGCCGTACTTCGCCGCCACTCGCGCGCACGCTGCGCCACACACGTAAGCGCCTCGACCGGGCAAGCGGTTGCGCTGGTCCCGCAGCAGTCGGCCGTCCGGATCGAGGGCCAACCGAACCAGATCGCCTTTCGCAGCCTTGCGTGCACAGCCCACACATGTGCGGATCGGTACATGACTTCTACCGTTGCCCATCTTGCATCCGTTCGCGCCGCTGCGCGGCATACGATCCCGGGATAACACAAGATTATACCCGCGAACGGTGGGATTGCCGGCTTTGAACATGGGCCTAGATGGCCGCCCGTCAACTCAGGAAAGGCATAATAGCCCACAGGCATGAATTCCCTGTTCTTGGAGACGCTGCACAAGCGCTTGATGATCTTCGACGGCGCGACCGGCACGTCGCTGCAGGCCGCGGGGCTGACGGCTGCCGACTTCGACGGCCTGGAGGGTTGCAACGAGATACTCAACGCCACTCGACCGGACGTGGTGGCATCTCTGGCGCGGGGGTACTTCGAGGCAGGCGCAGATGCCGTGGAGACCAATACCTTCGGCGCCAACTGCATGAACCTGGGGGAGTACGGCATCGCCGACAGGACGCGCGAACTGAGCAGGCTGGCTGCGTCCATAGCGAAAGAGGTGGCAGCCGAGTTCTCGACCCCAGACAGGCCACGCTTCGTGGTCGGCTCGATGGGCCCCGGGACGAAACTGGTCACGATGGGCATGATCGGTTTTGATGAACTGCTAGTTAGCTATCGTGAGAACGCACTGGGACTGATCGAAGGCGGTGCCGACGCGCTGATGATCGAGACCTGCCAGGACCTTCTCCAAGCCAAGTGTGCGGTGATTGCGGCATGTGATGCCTTCACGGAGTCGGGAGGCAAGTTGCCGCTCATTGTTTCGGTGACCATGGAAAGCAACGGCAAGATGCTGCTGGGCACCGAGATAGGTGCGGCGCTCACCACTCTGGAAGCGTTTCCGGAGGTGGATATCATCGGCCTGAACTGCGCGACGGGGCCGCAAGAGATGGTAGCACACGTCCGGTACCTGAGTGCGCATTCGCGAAAACCGATCAGCGTGCTGCCGAATGCCGGGCTTCCGCAAATGGTGGCAGGCAAGGCACACTATCCACTAACCCCCGAAGAGATGGTGGAATACCACTCGCTGTTCGTTCACGAGTTCGGCGTGAACATCGTGGGAGGTTGCTGTGGCACTACCACGGAACACATTCGTGCCGTGTCACAGGCACTGGCAGGCGCAACCCCGGCGCGACGTAATCCTCATCATGTGCCAGCATGCGCGAGCCTGTACCAGCAGGTACCCTATCGCCAAGATACCAGCTTCCTGATCGTGGGCGAGAGGACCAACGCGAACGGAAGTCGGAAGTTCCGCGACCTGCTGCTTGCAGAAGACTGGGACGAGATGGCGCAGATGGCTCGCGACCAGGAGCGCGAGGGTGCCCATGTGCTGGACGTGTGCATGGCATACGTGGGACGCGACGAGGTGGCCGACGTCACCACACTGATACCACTGATCAACCAGCAGGCCACGATCCCCATCATGATCGACTCCACGCAGCCGGAGGTGATGGAGGCTGCGCTGAAGCTCATCTCCGGCAAGCCCATCGTGAACTCCGTGAACCTGGAGGATGGAGGCGAGCGACTGCGCAGAGTGTTGGCCATGTGTCGCAAGTACGGAGCTGCCGTAGTAGCCCTCACCATCGACGAAGAGGGTATGGCGAAGACCGTGGACCGTAAGCTGCAGGTCGCCGAGCGGCTTCACCGCATCGCCACGGAGGAGTTCGGCATCTCACCCGAGGACATCTTCTTCGATGCGCTTACGTTCACACTGGGTAGTGGGGACGAGGAGTTTCGCGGGGCAGGTGTTGAGACCATCACCGCCGTTCGTGAGATCAAGCGACGCTGGCCGGAGTGCAACACGCTGCTAGGTGTTAGTAACATCTCCTTCGGGCTGAAACCTGCTGCGAGGACGGCGCTCAACTCGGTTTTCCTTCACTATGCACTGGAAGCCGGCCTGGACGCCGCCATCGTGCATGCGGGAAAGATCGTGCCCTTGAACCGCATCGAGCCAGAGATTCGGGAAATCGCTCGGCGGCTCGTCTTCGACGAGAGGGTGGATGGTGAAGACCCGCTGCACGCTCTTATGGCGCTGTTTCGTGAAGATACTGCAGTCGAACCGACAGTCGGAGACCTAACAACCCTTCCCGTAGAAGAGCGTCTGCAACGGCACATCGTGGATGGTGTCAAGACGTCGCTCGAGGCATCCCTCGATGAGGCGCTCCTGCGCTACGAGCCACTCGCCATCATCAACGACATCCTGCTGCAGGGGATGAAGACGGTGGGTGAACTGTTCGCCTCTGGCGAGATGCAACTTCCGTTCGTGCTGCAGAGCGCCGAGGTGATGAAGCGCGCCGTTGCGTACCTTCAACCGAAGATGAAGAAGGTGGAAGGGACCTCTCGTGGCAAGTTGGTGCTGGCCACCGTCGCGGGAGACGTCCACGACATCGGCAAGAACCTGGTGGACATCATCCTGAGCAACAACGGTTACGAGGTGGTCAATCTCGGAATCAAGCAGCCAATCGCTAACATCCTCAAAGCCTATGAGGAAACGGGGGCAGATGCGATTGGGATGAGCGGACTGTTAGTGAAATCTACACTGATCATGCGCGAGAATCTGGAGGAGATGAACCGGCTCGGTCTGTTTGGCGCACCGGTCCTGTTGGGTGGAGCGGCACTGACACGAAGCTACGTGGAAAACGAGCTTCGTAACATCTACCATGGAAAGGTGTTCTACGCTCAGGACGCCTTCGAGGGGCTGTACCTGATGGGCGAGGTGATGAAGGGGCCAGCCGCGATGGAAGAGCTCTATCGCAGACCCTCCCCCACACCGCGTGCGGAAGCCACGCTCCCCAACGTGACGGTGCAGACAACCGATACCCGTCGCAGCGACGTGTCCACCGAAGTGCCGATTCCAGAGCCACCCTTCTGGGGAGTCAGAGTGGTGGATGACATAGACGTATGGGACGTGTACCCCTACGTTAACTCGGAGGTTGCGCTGTTTCGTGGGCAGTGGCAGATGCGAAGAGGCAAGCTATCCAAGGCGGAATTCGAGCGGCTGCTCGAAGAGGTGGCGCGACCGACGTACGAGCGACTGAAAAAGCAGTGTGCAGAGGAGCGTCTGTTAGTGCCAAAGGTAGTATACGGCTACTTCCCGGCCCAGTCCGAGGGCAATGACTTGATCGTGTATCAAGAGGACAAAAAGACAGAGCGCGTGCGGTTCACCTTCCCACGACAGCCGTCCGATCGCAGGCTCTGCCTTGCCGACTTCTTCGCGCCAAGAGAGTCGGGGAAAATGGACGTCGCGTGCTTCACGTGTGTTACGGTGGGCAGCCGGATCTCGGAGTACGAAAGAGAGCGCTTTGACGCCGGAGACTATCAAGAGTACCTGTACCTTCACGGTATGGGAGTGGAGACGGCGGAGGGCCTAGCAGAGTACTGGCATAAGAGGGTGCGAGAGGAACTGGGGATCGCGGACAAGGATGCTAAAGAGATCCGACTGCTTTTCAGCATGAGCTACCAGGGGGCGCGTTACAGCTTCGGGTATCCGGCTTGCCCGAACCTGGAGGATCAGCGCTTGCTGTTCGATCTGCTCGATCCCAGACGCATCGGCGTGGAACTGACCGAGGAGTGCCACATGGTCCCTGAGCAATCCACGTCGGCCATCATCTGCCACCACCCGGAGGCACGTTACTTCAACATCCGGTAGGGTGAACCCATGCTTGGCTCGACACCTGTCTCTGCCCGTCAAGGCAGTCCCGGTGCGGTATCGAGGCCCCGACGGTCCCCTCGATATGCTGCAAGGTGTCAGGCTGATTCCGGACGTTGCCGAGTCGTCCGGATATGCAGCTCGTAGCCGCGCCGAACCGTCATGGCATGGAGTACGACCAAGGGGGAGTGCACCTGCGCGTCATGCTGAGCTTGTCGAAGCATGACGGGACGTGCCGAACGCTATCGTCTTCAGGTGCCACGTTCGCGGCTTCCGGTTGCATGCTTCGACAAGCTCAGCATGACGTTAGCTTCGACGGGCTCAGCATGACGGCTCGAGTGGATGGCGTGGATCACCACGCCATCGTAACGCCTCAGCGCCGACGGCAGACTGCGGTCCGGCAACATGGCACACATCGGGAGGAAGACTCCCGAGCGAAGGGGGAACGTAGGCAGCCCTAGCCTGAACGCTCGACTCAGAAAGCAGAGGGAGGGGACCCCTCCCTCTTGCATCTATGTTCTCGAATAGTTGCTCGTAGCCGCTTAGTGTGTCGCTGTCACGGCGTTAGCTGATCACGGCTACTCCTGAACCACTCGTACTGTCAGGAACAGCACAACCTCCGACCCGGTTTTGGTCTTCGAACGGTGGCGGAAGAGTTGGCCCAGGAATGGCAGATCACCCAGCAGCGGAACCTTGGTCATCGTCATCAGCTCTTCCTCACGGATCAGGCCGCCGATGACGATGGTCTCACCATCCCTCATGCGGATGTTCGTGTCCACGTTGCGCGAGGCCACCTGAGGCAACTTTCCACCACCTGGTACGTCGTTGAAGGCGGTGATCAGACTCACGTCGGTCGCCAGCGAGAGTGTCACGCTATTGTCGGGCGCTACACGCGGCGTGGCATTGAGCAGGATGCCCGCCTGGACTTCTCCAATGGTGATGGTAGGACCGGTGGTAGTCTGCGATATCTGCTCGACATACTTGACGATATCGCCGATAAAGATCCTCGCCGGCCTACCATCGAGAGCAGACACCTTCGGGCTGGCCAGCAACTTCGATCGCTTGCTTACCACTAGTGCGTCCAAGATGCCGTTGATCGATCCAATGAACGTCTTCGGGTTGAACGACATGTTGAAGGTGTTTACGATGGGGTCACCGAGCGTCTCGAAGGTCCGCTGCCAATCGTTGGTGGTGTTATACTGGTTCCTCTGTTCGAAGGTGTTGTTCCCCACCTTGTCGTTTGTCTGCGAGTTACCATCTCGGACGTTCTGCTGAGTCTCGCCGGTACTGGCACGTTCGATGTTCTGAACGTTGATCACACCGTTGTCGAAGAGGTCCCACTTGACACCCAGCTTGTCCAAGTCGTCACGCAGCACGTCCATCACTTTGGCTTCGATAATCACCTGCGGCTCCGGCATGTCGAGCTGCGCCAACAGGTGAAGAGCCTGCGCCACCTGATCCCTGGGACCTGTGACTAACAGGTGCCGCGAGGGCTCGGGCTCACGCTGCTGGGGCCGCAGTCCTGCAGGCACGATGGACATCGGCCCTTCGGTGACCTTCACCCCAGGCACGAGGCTGGCCGACCCGTCTCCGGACTTTCCTCCAGCGTCGGTTCCGCCTGAGAACAGCGATTGGAGTGAGCGGCTGCTGAGGTGTTTGGCGACGTAGACCTCGGTGACTTGATCGAACGGCACGTCGAGAACGGCGAGGATCTCGAGAGCCTTGTCCACCGCCGCGCGCGGTCCCTTGAGAACCAACTTGCGATCGTCGCCGCTCGCAGGACCGGTGTCGCCGCCGCCGGCGGGCTTCGTCTCTGCTTTGCCGCCTTCTTCCTGCATGGCGCCTGCGGCTTCCTGGAGTTCATCGGGCACGGCGCCGCTAGTAGTCTTTGCGGCAGCCGCTTGCTCCGTATCCTTCGTCTTGGCTGCAGTCGAACCGGTCTGGGCACCCTTGGCCTGCTGCTTGGCGGCCATGCCGAGGGCGGACGGGCCGACCATCGCCAGCACACCCGGCACCAGGTTCTTCGCTCCCTGGAAGTAGGTCTTCAGGTCGTGAGCGTCGCGGTGACGCGCGGTGTAGACCTCGATGACCTCATCCTGCGAGAGGTGCGCAGTGAGCAGCATCCGCGCGCGCTGCACCTCCGGGGCCGGACCGCGAATAGCAACGACGGGGGCACCACCGGCGGGGCCAGGCATCACCTTGACACTCGGCATCAGCGCCTGTAAGGACTCGGCGATCTCCTGCGGCGAACCGGTCACCGGCACGAACTCGGTGACATCCTGCAGCGGGACATCCTGCTGACCGGGAGGCGCCTCGGCGGTTGCGAACCGCTTCAGGAAGTCTTCGGTCCCTACCACGTAGGTGCGACCAACCAGCGCGTAGCGATACCCAGCCATCGTGGTGATCAATTCGAGGGCGGTTCGCACGTTCTCGTCGCGCATCGAGACGGTGATCTCACCCCTTACATCCGGTGCAGTAACGATGTTCACGCCGGCGTTCTGGGCGAGCGCACGCAGGATGACGACCACGTCTGCCTTCGGGAACTCGAGCGAGACCTTGACATCCGGCAAAGGCGGGCGTTGGGCTGCTTGGGGAGCCGCCGCACGGACACGCCCTTGCTGAGCCTCACGCTGCCGCTGCTGCTCGGCTAGGTCGGCCTTCCCTTCGTAATTGTTCTCCCGTACCGCGTCGACGGGCTTCTGAGGCTGGAGAACCGGTTTGGGAGCGACCGCAGGCTTCTGCTCGACAGCAGGTGCCGTGGGAGAAGCCACTCCTAGCCAGATGAGCCAGTCCCCGTTGGACCCCTGTTCGACCACGGGCTGGACGCCCGAGTCGATCCAGGCGAGCACGTTGACCACCGGCGGCTTCGCCGAGAACCATCCGTACTGGACATACCGGACCTTGGGCTGCTTGAGAGAGACGTACTGCGGCTTCACTGCGAGCGACGCCTTGAAGGAGGCGATCCATGCCTTGCCGGCGTTCGATCGTGAGAACGTGGGCTGCGGGAGGTCGGTGCCTTGCACGCGAACGACCGCACCGTCGCCCTGTTTGGTCACGGTTACTTTGGTGATGGTCGGTCCTGCCCAAGCCATGCCGGTGAGTAGCAGGCCGACTCCCAGGACAACGAAGCTATTTCTTGTCTTCAACAACGCCCCCTCCGATTGCCAAAGTCACGGTCTGTTTGAGATGCCGTACGGTCACGGAACGAGGTGTCACCTTCAGGATTCGAGTTGCGTCGTCCGCCATGTGGCCCTCGCGAACCAGCACTTGTTCTCCCGTGGCGTCGCGCAAGACGACGATGGGCACGGGACCTATCACCACACCCACGGCCTCCCAGCCACAGCCGTTCATGGCCTGCCTCACCGACAGCGTCGGCACTGATCCTCCGTCTAGCGGCCCGAGCTTGGGTGGAGAGGTCTTCTGCGTCGGAAGCTCGGCCTCCGTCGGCTCGAACCGCGTGCGCTGACCAGGGCCTGTCTCCGTAGCCGATGCGATGCCCCCGGGCTTTGCAAAGGGGTCTCGAGCCGGGCCCACACGGACGCCGTCGGGCAGCGGGATATCTTCTGCCTGCTCTGCCGTCTGCTTTTCGGCCTGCTTCGGCTTCTTAGGCTCCGGACGTGGCTCGTTTTTGGGCCCTCCCATGAACTGCAGGGCACCCACTCCGAGCAACACGACTGCCAACGCGCCGACGATGAGAACTTTCTTATCCGCCACCGCTCACCCCCTGCGTAGAGCTCGACCGTTCCGTGGAAGCTCGGGATGGGGACTCCGCGAGGTTCTGCGGCCTCGTCGGGAAGATGTACGCACGCACGCCGAAGGTTGCGGTCAGCTTCGGCGGACCTACGTCTCTCGGGTTCGGCGTGGCGTTGATGGACACGGACCTCACTGCAATGATCTTCGGGAATCCGCTGACCATTTCGAGGAACTTGAGAATCTGCATGTACTGGCCGGTGGCCTGGATGTCGAAGTCCATCTCCTCGTAAGGCTTCCGCTCTTCTTTCTTCTTGGAATCGTCCTTCGGTGCGCCGGGAGCGGCTTTGTCCTTCTCCCCGTCTACGGCCTTCGGCTTCTCCTTCTTCGGGACGGGACGAACGCCGGTGATGCGGAGCCCGGATGCGTGGCCCATCGCCTCCAGCTCGCGGAGCATGGTCGGGACGTAGTCACGCGTGGGAAGGTTGAGTTCCAAGTGAGCTACCGCTAGTCGGCTGGATACCATCGCGTTGCGGACCTCCGAAACCTGTCTGCGCAGCGCATCCGGGTTGTCGAGTTCCTTGGCGATCTTGTCGGCTTCGGACTTGATTGTGCGCCACTCGGTAATTTGCATGTAGCTCAGTCCGCCGGCTAGGATCAGGGTAATAACGGTCAGCAGCAGGAACACACGCTGCGACTTGGCGAGTGCATCATGAGCCAACGGCCTTGCCTCCTTCCTTCGCTCTGGCGTCCTTCGGAACAGCGAGCATCGCGACGACTTCGAACTCGACGCCGACGTTGTTGCCCGACTCCTTTTCCTTGGTGTACTTGAGGTCCACCTGAGCGAGGTCGGGGCACTCGTTGAGGCGTTGCATGACCATTCCGACCAGGCTCTGGTCCTGTGCGTAACCGATGAACCGAACCTCCACGCCTTGACTAGGTGCCTTGGCCTCTTGGGCGCGGACCGAGGTCAGCCAGGTGCCCTCGGGCATACGCGATGCCACGTGGCCGAGTAGGCGATGCCAAGTCTCTGTTGCGCGGCTCGCGGCTTGGAGCGTGGTCAGCTTCGGACGAAGAACCGCCAGCTCCTTCTGACCTTCTGCGATGGCGTGCTGATAGGGTTGCATGCCGGCGCTCTTGGACTTCAACTCAGCGAGTCGGTCACTCTGACGGTCCACCTGCCACATCAGTGCTCCGACGGCGGCCACACCAGCACCTAGTGAGATGACCCACGCGAGCATGGACGCGCGCGTCTTGCGGATGGCCACCCGCTTCTGGGTTCTCTGTTCTGAGATCAGGTTGACTAATGGCACGCTGAACTCACCTCCTAAGCCACCATCGCCTGGCGACCGGCGCGTCGCATGGCCAAACCCGTCGCCACTCCGTATTCCGAGCCCTCCTCCGGGTCCACGTTGTCCCCTCCCATGAGGAATCGCGGGTTCTCCCATACGCTGAGGAACTGACAGGGAAGGCCGAGTTTGAAGCCGAGGTAATCCGCGATTCCCTTCATTCGGGCCGCTCCGCCGCTAAGCAGTAGAACCGACACGGGCGAGGCCGAAGACCCTTCGGACTGCTGGGTCTGGTAGTAGTTGATCGAGCGACGAAGCTCCCGTACGAGTTCGTCAATGATGGGTTGGATCAGGCGCAGCTGAGGGGGCGCGTCGGTATTCAGTTCTGACCCGATGAGCGGCGAGAAATCGAGCGAGTGCTTCGATTCTCTCGCAACTTCCTCATCGGTCCGGAAGAAAGTCTTGAGGGCATCTGTCAAGGTCTCTCCGGCGATTGGAATGGAGCGGGTGAGAGAGAACTGCCCATTTGCGACGACGCTGATGTGGGTGTGCGCCGCTCCCATGTCGATCAAGGCCATCGTGCGGTCGGTGTAGGCTTCGTCGCGCCTCGCCTCGATGAGGGCCCGGTAGAGGGCAAAACCTTCGATGTCCACTACCTCGGTCTCGAGGCCCGCGCGGTGCACCGCGGCAACGCGACTCTCGACCATGTCCTTCGGAGCAGCAACGACCAGAACGTCCATCTTTCCATCCGCGACGTCGCCCATCATGTCGAACTCGATGTAGCTGTCATCCACGGAGGATGGTACGTACTTGCCGGCTTCGAACTTGATGGACTTGCGGAGAGCCGCCTCGTTCATCTTGGGCAGCTTGATGGAGCGGACGATGACCGACGAGCCGGCGACCGCGATGTTGGCGGCGGTAGCTCCGACTCCTGAACGCCGAAGTAGGTCGCGCAAGGCATCGCCGAGCCTCTCCGGGTCCACGACGACGCCATCGCGCACTGTCTCTTCGGGCGTCGCGGCCTTGGCGTAGTGGCTGACCAGCAACCGATCGCCGGACGGCTCGACCTGAGCGACCTTTATCGAGTAGCTCCCGATGTCTACGCCGACGAACGTGTCTCGGCTGAAAAGCTTAAGACCCATCCGAGTCCTCCTCTGAGTCCGCTTCGGCAAGCACCGGGTCCAGCGATTGTGCCGCCAGCCAATCGTCAAGGGCGGCCTTCGGGAATCGCCACTTCCCCTGCAATCGGAACGCTGGCACCTGGTGCGTCTCGCAGAGCTGCTCGAGCTCTGCAGCGGAGAGCCTGACGTACTTCGCGGCTTCGCGCAGGGTCAGAACGGAATGCGCTCCGCCGATGATCCCGCGGAACAAGACGCTGAGCTGATCGGGGCTTAGGAAAAGCTCGAGCCGGACCACGCTGCCGCCGAAGACACTGGTTGCTGGCGGTGCCGGCTGCGCCACGTGCACCGGTCGGGTCCCCGCCGTCGCCGAGGAGGGCGGCGCGACGGGCGGAGACTCCGGCACTAAGACGGGATCTGCCACCGGTGTAGGGTTCTTGGCGGCTTGTCTGATGGCGTCTACAAGCTGCATTCTAGGCTGCCCTCTCCTCGTAGTCCTCGGTGATCGAGTGCATGGTCACGCCGTCTATGAGCTTTAGCCCCTGTGCCATGCCGACCATCAGCGCGTTGTCTGCGAGCTGGCTGACGAGCCTAGGCGTACCTCCGCTGACCCGATGAATTTCGAACACCGCGTCCGGCGTAAAGGGAGACTGCCCGTTGGCATAGCCTGCCACCCTCATGCGATGGGCGATCATCTCGCCGGTTTCCTGGGGATCGAGCGCTTTTAGCTCGTATTTGACGGCGATGCGCTGCTTCAGTGCTGGGACCTTCTCCAGGCGTTGCCGAAGTTCCAGCTGGCCCATCAGCAACAAGTTCATCAGGAACTGGTCGTTCATTTGGCAGTTCAGCAGCAGCCTCAACTCCTCGAAGGTCTGCGAAGACTTGATGAGGTGGGCTTCGTCCACGAGGAGCACCACCCGCTGGCCTCGTTCGTAGGCACTCAGGAGGGTTCCGTGGAGCGCGCTGACCATGGCTTGGCGCGTGCGACCCGTACACTCGGCCCCCAGCTGGTCGAGAATCTCCCGCAGCATCTGGGCCGGCGACAGCAACGGGTCGACGATCATGACCACCTTGTAGTTCACTGGGTCCAGGAGCTCGAGAAGCTTCCTGCTGACCGTTGTCTTGCCGTAACCGATGTCACCGGTCAGCAGACCGGCCCCCTTGTTGCGCGTGATGGCGTAATGCAACATCATCAGCGCATCCTCGTGCTTTCGGCTCAGGTACAAGAAGCGCGGGTCGGGCGTGAGGCTAAACGGAGGCTCTAGCAGCCCCCAGTACTGCTCATACAATTCAGTTCCTCCCGGCGGGACTCACGCTGCAATTATCGTCACCGACCCGGCAAACCTATAGGCGCGCTCCAGGTTTCCTTGCGCGCGGTTTTGAGCGTAGAGGGAGGCTCCGGGTAACCTTGCTAGGTGCCTCCGCTCGCCGTGACGGAGGTGGGAACTGGATGGAGGAGGACGCGATGGCGTTGATGGAGATATCGGTGGTGCCTGTGGGCACCGCAAGCCCTTCGATTGGCGACTATGTGGCTGCTGCGCATCGGGTGGCGGTGCAGTCGGGCCTGCCGTACGTGCTGGGTGAGTTCGGCACGGTCATCGAAGGCGAGCCTGCGGAACTGCTGGCTCTGGCTGCGCGTATTCATGCCGCACCCTTCGAGGCCGGGGCGAAAAGGGTGGTCACCACGATCAAGCTGGATCAGCGGATGGACAAGGAGGTCCACGTTGGAGACAAGGCCGCGGCGGTTCAGCGTAGATTGGAATAGGAGAGGATAGGGATGGAACTCATAGGAAGGCCTGACCCTCAGCACCTGGTTCATGCCGTGAAATCGCGGCTCAAAGCGACGCCGTTGGATGCGAACCATATAGCGGACGTGGTCGTGAGCATGTTCGACGAGGTGTTGGTCCAAGTGGAGCAGCGGCTGACGGAGTTGGAGCAGCGGGTCCGACGGCTCGAGGAGAGGTAGCTGTTCGAAGTGCATGGCACGCGGCAGGAGGTGTCACGCTTCGACGGGCTCAGCGTGACGGCCGGGAGGCATCGCACCTCGGGCCCTGGCACGCGGCGGAAGGTGTCACGCTTCGACGGGCTCAGCGTGACGGGGTCTGGGCTGCGGGATGGCAGCATATGGTCCAGTTACCGGGTTGCGTGCAGGCCAGTGCCGGTCTGCGGGTACGCTAGCGAAGCCCTGCGAAAGTCCGGCACTCCCAACAGACGTGCGAGCTTTTGCTGCGTCGCGTGCCGACAATTAGGCAGATTGCGCCGATAATCAACAACGACGCCATGGGCGGCGTCGTTAGGGAGGGTGGTTCATGAGCCTGGTCCCCATGGTGGTGGAGCAGACGGCACGCGGAGAGCGTGCGTACGATATCTATTCGCGGCTTCTGAAGGACCGCATCGTCTTCTTGGGCGAGCCCGTTGACGACCATGTCGCCAACCTGATCATCGCCGAGATGCTGTTCCTGGAGAAGGAAGACCCGGATAAGGACATAGAGCTATACATCAATACTCCGGGTGGAGTAGTTGCCGCTGGGCTGGCGATCTACGACACGATGCAGATACTGAAGTGCGACGTCGCCACCATCTGCGTCGGGCAAGCCGCGAGCATGGGAGCCGTCTTGCTGTGCGGAGGCACCGAGGGCAAGAGGTATGCCTTGCCGCACGCTCGAATCATGATCCATCAGGTCCATGGAGGCTTTCAGGGTACGGCCATAGACATCAACATTCAGGCCCGAGAAATCGACCGCAACATGGAATACCTGAAGCAGATCCTCGCTCGGCACACGAAGCAGCCCATCGAGAAAGTCTCCAAGGACACGGAGCGGGACTACTTCATGTCCGCCGAAGAGGCGAAGGAATACGGTCTCATCGATCAGGTGCTCGACCGAGGCGGTCGCTAGGGAGGACATCGGAGTGGCGAAGATGGGAATGGAGCGTCTTGACGGCCGGTGCGTTCTGTGTGGTAAGTCTCGCGATCAGGTACGGAAGCTGATCGTCGGCCTATACGGGGGCGTATGCTCGGAATGCATTGACCTGTGCCTGGACATCATGCGGACCGAGCCGCCAAAGACCCAGAAACCGGTCGGCCGCACGTTCGTAGAGACCATTCCCAAGCCGAGAGAGATATACGAGTTCCTCTGTCAGTACGTGGTGGGGCAGGAGGCGGCAAAGCGAACCCTCTCCGTCGCGGTTTACAACCACTACAAGCGCGTTCGGATGAGCCCAGGCTCCGACGTGGAGCTGCAGAAGAGCAACATCATGCTGGTAGGGCCGACCGGTAGCGGCAAAACACTGCTAGCCCAAACCTTGGCCAAGATCCTCAACGTTCCTTTTGCCATCGCCGATGCCACGTCCCTAACCGAGGCGGGTTACGTGGGCGAGGACGTCGAGAACATCCTCCTGAAGCTGTACCAGGCGGCCGATACCGGCGACCCGAAGACCACGGTGGAGGCGGCGGAGCGCGGAATCATCTATGTGGACGAGGTGGACAAGATCGGGCGCAAGTCCGACAACCCTTCGATCACGCGCGACGTGTCCGGAGAGGGTGTCCAGCAAGCGCTGCTCAAGATCCTGGAGGGGACGATCGCGAACGTGCCGCCGCAGGGAGGCCGCAAGCACCCCCATCAGGAGTACATCCAGATGGACACCTCGAACATCCTGTTCATCTGCGGCGGGACGTTCGAGGGAGTGGAGAACATCATCGCACGACGCCTGCGCGATAATTCGATGGGCTTCCGAGCAAAGCCTGCTAGCAAGTCCAAGCCTGCGCAGAGCCTTTTGCCTCACTTGCTTCCCGAAGACCTGCTTCGCTTCGGGTTGATTCCGGAGTTCATCGGGCGACTGCCAGTGATCGCCACTCTGGATCCGCTGGACGAAGCAACCTTGGTGCGCATCTTAGTCGAGCCTAAGAACGCGCTCGTCAAGCAGTATCAGAAGTTCTTCGACATTGATGGCGTGGAGCTGGAATTCGAGGAGGGGGCCCTTCAGGAGATAGCGCGGGAGGCGATGAAGAGGGGCACCGGCGCTAGGGCGCTTCGGGCAATCATTGAGACCATCATGGTCAACGTGATGTACGAGGCTCCGTCCACGCCGAGCATCAAGAAGGTGGTCATCCCGCCGAAGCCGTTCAGTGAGGGCCAGCAGCCGCGAATGCTGACTGCGGACGAGATCAAGCAGGCTAGCTAGGGCGGCGGATAGATTATGCGCGTGCGCGAAACGGCTCAGCGGAGTTCAACGCGACGGCGACGCAGCGGCGAACGCGACGGTGGCCTTTCCACACTGCCGGTTCTTCCCATCCGCGACGCGGTGCACTTTCCGGATGAACTCTCGACACTGCTCGTCGGGCGCGAGAAATCCCTGAGAGCGCTGGACCGGGCCCTGAAGACCGACCGGTTATTGCTCGTCGTGGCCCAAAAGGACGTGGCCATCGACGAGCCGGAACCGAGCGACCTGTATCGTGTGGGCGTGGTGTCTGAAGCGGTGCAAGCGCTGCCGGTCCCAGACGGCACCATGCGTGTAGTGCTCCGAGGCCAGCGTCGAGCCGAGATTGCAGAGATCGTGTCGTCTCACCCCTTCGCTTTAGCCGCCATAAAGCCGATCGAGGTGACCGAGACGCACTCCTCGGAGATGGAAGCACTCATGCGCGAGTGCGCGAGCCTCTTCGAGCGAGTCGCTCAGATGAGCAAGCAGGTCCCGGCGGAAGCTGTCACCTCGGTCATGTACATCGAACGCCCCGGCCGATTGGCGGATGCGGTGGCTCACCACCTGCCGGTGAAGCCTGCACTGAAACAGCAGGTGCTGGAAGCTGCGGACACGAGGGAGCGGCTGGACGTGGTGATTCGCCTCCTGCTGAGCGAGCTCGAGGTGCTGCAGGTGCAGCAGGACATCCGCAGTCGCGTCGAGCGCGAGATGGGCGACACCCAGCGCGAGTATTACCTTCGCGAGCAGCTCCGCGTCATTCAGCAAGAGCTGAACGAGCGAGACGAGCGCGGAAGCGAGATCGAGGATTACGCCGAACGAATCGCCCGCGCGAAGATGCCGGAAGAAGTCGCAGAGCACGCCGAGCATGAGATCCGACGACTCGAAAAGATGCCGAGCGCAGCGCCGGAAGGCGTCGTGATCCGCACCTACCTGGACTGGCTGTGCGGATTGCCATGGGCGGTGGAGACGGACGACACCGTGGACATTCGGGTCGCGCACCGGATTCTGGACGAGGACCACTACGGTCTACAGAACGTGAAAGAACGCATCATCGAGTTCCTGGCGGTCCGACAGCTTACGTCGCGTCAGAAGGGTCCGATCTTGTGTTTCGTCGGACCTCCTGGCGTGGGAAAGACCTCGATCGGGCGCAGTATCGCACGAAGTATGGGACGCAAGTTCGTGCGGGTCTCGCTGGGCGGAGTGCGGGACGAGGCGGAAATACGAGGCCATCGCCGCACGTACATCGGCGCAATGCCCGGGCGAATCATTCAAGGCATCAAGCAGTGCGGCACTCGCAATCCCGTCTTCATGCTGGACGAGATTGATAAGCTCGGGATGGACTTCCGAGGGGATCCGACGGCAGCGCTTCTAGAAGCCCTGGACCCCGAGCAGAACGACCGTTTCTCGGACCATTATCTGGAAGTGCCGTTCGATCTGTCCAACGTGATGTTCATCATGACCGCGAACATCTTGGACACCGTGCCACCCGCCCTCCAAGACCGCATGGAGACGATCCGTTTCCCAGGCTACACGGAAGAGGAGAAGCTGGCCATCGCCAAGGGCTTCTTGCTTCCGCAGAACCTTGCCGAGCACGGCCTCACCCCGAGCAAGCTGAAGATGGACGACGCCGCACTGCTGATGGTAATCCGCAGCTACACTCGCGAGGCGGGCGTGCGCGGGCTGGAAAGGGAGATTGCGCGGGTCTGCCGTAAGGTCGCGCGCAAAGTCGCCGAGGGAACCACGCGCTCCACCACCGTTCGCACCAAGAACCTCGCCGACTACCTGGGACGACGGCGGTACCGCTACGGTGTCGCGGAGGCGGAAGATCAGGTGGCCGCCGCCACCGGCCTGGTGTACACGGAGTTTGGCGGTGACATCATCACGATCGAGGTTAGCTTCGTGCCGGGCGAGGGCAAGAATCTGTTGCTGACGGGACAGCTCGGCGACGTGATGAAGGAGTCGGCTCATGCCGCTCTCACGTTTGTGAAGTCTCGGGTGGAGCGGCTCGGCGGGAACGCGGAGTTGTTCCGAAAGCACGACCTGCACATTCATGTCCCTGCTGGAGCGGTGCCGAAGGACGGGCCGAGCGCGGGCATCACCATCGCGGTTGCTTTGGCCAGCGCGGTGACCGGTCGGCGGGTGCATCGGGACATGGTGATGACCGGGGAGATCACGCTTCGGGGCAAAGTGCTTCCGGTCGGGGGCATCAAAGAGAAGATGCTCGCGGCCCACCGAGCGGGCATGTCCAACGTGATCCTGCCGAAGGACAACGATGCCGACCTCGCCGACTTGCCCGAGGTGGTGCGCGAGACGATGCACTTTCACTTGGTCTCGACGGTGGACGAGGCCCTACGCCTTGCGCTGGTCTAGGCACTCCCGCCCGGTTGTCCGACTTACGGTCCTGAGTACAATGCCGCTCGGCAACCCACGAGGGACCCCTGGCGTATTGGAGTCGAATGCGGGTTAGCCCGCGTCGGCTCGCAGGTGAGCCGACGATCATCCCAACGTAGGGTAACTAAGGAGGATTTCGTGAGACTACTGCACCTTCCGGCCATTTCTGTAGCCTGTGCGCTAGTTGCCGCCGCGGTCGCACAGGATGGCTATCTGCTTCGACTCAAGCTCGAGCCCGGCGTGATTACGTCATACAAGGTCACCAACAACATGAACGGCACCATGAGCGGTGGCATGATGGGCGGGGACCAGGCCCAGGAAATGGTGATCAAGCAGACGATGGTGATGCGCCACAAGCTGGCGGGGGTCAAGGAGAACATCGGTACCTTCATCACCACCTTCAAGGACTTCGACATCGAGATGACCATGGGTGGTATGGACATCTCCCAGTTCGCCGGAGCCGACAAGGACCAGGTAGAGAAGATCGTTATTACGTCCCGCATCAACGAGCGCGGTGAGATCGTCGAGACCAAATTCGAAGGCCTGCCGGAGTCGATGGCAGGCATGAGTATGACGGGCGGCATGAACTTCAACATGATGGCTCTGATGCCCGTGTTCCCCGAGAATCCCATACAGATCGGCGAGAGCTGGACATCGGTCGTCAAGAACCCAATGCTCGCTACGATGGGCGAGCGCGCCCAAAAAATGAAGCTCCCGGACCTGAAGATCGTGTCTAAGCTGGAGGCCATAGAGAAGCTGAAGGACGTGGACTGCTACCGCATCAGCTTCGACCTCGACTTCCCGGTGGATATGGACATGAGCGGCATGATGGGCGGCGGAGGCGGTGAAGACACCTCCGTCAAGTCCACCGGCACGTCCAAAATCAAGGGCGTGGTGTGGCTGAACAAGGACACCTGCGCGCTCGCCAAACAGACCTTCGACTCGCAGGCCGATATGACCATCACCGTCCAAGGTATGACCGAGATGGAGATGAAGATCAAGATGGCGGGTAAGGGGTCGGTCGAGCAGATCGAGACGAAATAGGTTCGCTGCGATTGATACGGGACTCGGCCTCTGTGCGCGACAGGCGGGCGAACTGTGACTAGCCAGCGCGACGAGGACGCACGGAGGCCCGCTCGTGATTGACCGGAGCGGCCTGAGGGCACGTAGAACGGGGAAGAAGGACGCAGAATGTCAAAGAAAACACGCGCCGTAGGCTCGCTCCTCGGCATATTCGCGCTACTAGCAATGCTGGCCGGCTGCACGGCGGAGCCCGCACAGACGGGTGAAGGCGAGAACGGCAAGCAGTCCACAGCCAAGACCGAACCAAAGGCGGATGATATCCAACCCAAGTCGGACGTCGTCGCCACCGCCGAGCCGGCAGACCCTGGCACGGTTACCGAACCGGCGGTCGAGAAAGCCACAGAGGACCCGGCGAAAGTCGGCCCGTGGGACCTGAGGGTCCGGTTTAAGAAGGGCGAGGCACACACCTATTCCATCAAGAGCGACAGCTCGGTCAGCGTCAAGATGGGCGAGGGCGACCCCATGCCGCCACAGCAGATGACCGACGAAGCTACCATCTCGGTAAAGGCCCTCGAGGCGAGTGACAAGTCGGCCAAGGTCGAGTACAAAGTCACTCCCAAGAAGAAGGGCGCAGAAGCAGAGAAACCGACGACGCTCGTAGTGTCGGTCGACAGCAAGGGTAACTCGAAGGCGGAGGGGGAGTCGAAGGACCCTCGCGACCGAATGCTCGCCTCGTTGCCGCTCGCTGCGATCCATTGCCCGGACAAGCCCGTGAAGCTGAACGACAAGTGGACTGCGAGTATTCAGCACCCGCTGAAGGCGTTCCCACAGCTCGCCATGATGGGCCTCAAAGTCGCCGACACGATGAAGATTGCATATCAAGTAGTCGGAGTTACCGACAAGGGGCTCAAAGTGCGCGCCACTGCGGGAGACAAGCTCACGCTGGACGTAAAGGAAGGTACCGCGGGCACCCCCGGACCGGGGCATGTCGACATCTCGCTCCAGTTCACGATGGACTACATCGTGGACCCGAAGACGGCGCAGGTGTTGAGTGCCAGTATCGTCCAAGCTTCTAAGTCCAACGTCGAGCAAACGATGGGCGAGGGCAAGAAAGTCAAGCAGAGCAGCGACTCGAAGACGAAGATCACGCTGAATCGAACGAAGTAAGTCGAGGCCGTCATGAGGCGCGGGTTCTTCGGACTGGTCGCCGTGATTCTGTGCAGCAGTGTGCCGGCGCAGGAGTACAACCTGCGCCGGCTGTTTCGTGCCGACGAGCTTTGCACCTATGCGATGTCCGTCGAAGCCTCTCTCAGCATCCGATCGGGCGAGCTGCGGTTCGACAAGGCGGAGTACACGGCCACAGCGAGGCTGAAGACCGCAGGCATTCGTGAAGGAATCGCCACCCAGTACCTCAGCTTCCAGGGAGAGCCGGCAGTAGTGGCGGCACCGAAGATTGGCTTGGCGGCCGCGAGGCTGCCCGAGCTGATCGTGGGTGCAAAGGTACAGAACGCAGGAGTGGTGTCATGGGAAGCAACTGCGGGCACGTTCAAGGGACCACTACCCTGGCACGCTCAGTGCTTCGTACCGAGCGAGTGGGCGCCACCGATGCCCAGCCGCCTGTTACCCATTGCCGCTTCGTACAACGCAGAACTGGTCTTTGCGCTGGCCGCGTACCTTCCCGAGCCCGGTTGGCCGACGGAGGTTCGCGTCCCCGCCGAGATCACGTTCCTCGGCTCAACGGGGCCGCGCGATGCCATGCTGTTCCGCTTGTCGCGAGAGGGTCAGCTAGCGCTGAACATCGCTTCTGCCGACAGCAAGGGCGAGGCCAAAGGCAGCTTGAAGGCTCTCGGGAACTGGAGCCTGGACGCAGCGACTGGGAGACTGGTCGAATGCGACCTGACCTGGCTGATCCGTATCGAGGTAAGCGCGCCCGCCGACCTCGGGGGACCGAGAGCGATAGACGCGATGGTGCACCTCGAGGGGAAGCTGATAGAGGTAGGATCGGTACGTGACCGCTGACCCGGAGACTAGAATTCGGGAGCTGCGAGATCAGATCGAGCGCGCCAACCGCATGTACTATCAGTTGGACGCGCCCGAAATATCCGACGCTGAGTACGACGCGCTTATGCGCGAGCTACTGGAGTTGGAGGAGGCGCATCCCGAGTTGCAGTCCCCCGACTCCCCTTCTCAGCGCGTGGGCGCTCCACCGCTCCCCCAGTTCTCGCCGCACACTCACCTAACTCCGATGCTTAGTCTGGACAACGCCTTCGGACCCGACGAGCTGCGGGCCTTCGACGCACGGGTGCGCCGCGCGCTGGGACTGCAGGGGGACCAGTCGGTCGCATACATGGGCGAACTGAAGATTGACGGTCTGGCCATCTCGCTCACGTATGAGGAAGGAGTGCTGACCACGGCCGCTACGCGCGGGGATGGGCGGACGGGGGAAAACGTCACGCCGAACGCCAAGACGATCCGCGCGATCCCGCTCCGTCTCGAAGGCGCCGTCCCGAGCCCTCTCGAAGTGCGAGGCGAGGTGTACATGCTTCACCCCGAGTTCGCCCGCGTGAACCGCGAACGCGAGGAGAATGGTGAAGCCCCCTTTGCCAACCCCCGCAACGCAGCGGCCGGATCCATGCGTCAGCTCGACTCGAAGGTAACTGCTTCGCGAAAGCTGGGGTTCTGGGCATACGGCATCGGAAGGCCGGAGATCACCGGCGTCAGTACGCAGTCGGAGCTTCTGCAGTGGCTTTCGCGACTGGGCTTCCCGATCAACCCTCACGCTCGGCTCTTGAATGGTATCGAGGAGTGCGTGGAGTTCACCGAGCATTGGCGTACGGCTCGCGAAGAGCTTCCCTTCGATGCCGACGGCCTCGTGTTCAAGGTGAACTCGCTGGCTCTGCAGGCGGAGCTAGGCAGCACAGCACGAGGGCCGAGGTGGGCAATCGCCTTCAAGTTCCCTGCCGCCGAGGAGCAGACGGTTATTCTGGATGTGACCTGGCAGGTGGGCAGGACGGGCGTGCTGACCCCCGTTGCCGAGCTCCAGCCCGTATCCGTTGGAGGAGTTACGGTTTCGCGAGCGACCTTGCACAACGAGGGGGAGATCGAGCGCAAGGGATTGCAGATAGGCGACCGGGTTTCGGTGCGGCGCGCAGGTGAGGTGATTCCGGAGGTCGTGGCCGTGGTGGAGCGGTCGCCGGAGTCGCGCCCCATCGTTCCGCCGACCCACTGCCCGGCATGCGGCTCAATGGTGGAGAAGAGCGAGGAAGAAGCCGCTCGGCGATGCGTAAACTTCGCCTGCCCAGCCCAGACGCTCGAGCGCATCAGGCATTTCGCGAGCCGAGATGCCATGGACATCGTGGGGCTGGGCGACAAGATAGTCGCTCTGCTGGTGGAGAAGGGTTTCATCACCGACGCAGCCGATCTGTACGTGCTTCACGAGAGACAGAAGGAGTTGGAGCAGGTGGAGGGACTCGGGGAACTGAGCGTCGCCAAGCTACTCGCTGCCATCGAGGACTCGCGGACGCGCCCGCTGGAGCGGGTTTTGTTCGCACTCGGCATCCGGCACGTGGGCGCTTCCGCTGCAAGAAACCTCGCTCAGCGCTTCGGGTCGTTCGAACGACTGATGGAGGCGGACGAACAGGAATTGCTCGGCACGGAAGATGTCGGGCCAGCCACAGCCACCGAGGTAATGGAGTTCTTCCGACGAGATGAGAATGTCCGGTTGGTAAGACGGCTGCTGGAACACCTGAAGCCGGAGGGCCCGAGCCAGGCGCAGGGATCGCTTTTCGAGGGTCAGACGTTCGTGTTCACCGGAACGCTTCAGCACATGAGCCGCGAGGAAGCCGAGGCGCTGGTACGCAGCATGGGTGGACGTGCTGCAAGCAGCGTAAGCTCGAAGACCGACTTCGTGGTAGCAGGCGAGAAGGCAGGCTCCAAACTGGACCGCGCGCGAGAGCTCGGAGTACCAGTGCTGACCGAGGACGAGTTCCTTAGTCGCTTGAAGGACTTGGGCGAAGGACAGAGCGCGGGACCCGCGGAAACGCTCTTCTGATGATGCCGACTGCAATAGCACTCATACAGGACGTCCCCGACTTCCTGGAGATCCTGGCGAAGCTCGGTTTGTCCGCGCTCCTCGGCGGGGTGATCGGGTGGGAGCGCGAGCGCGCGGGACGACCGGCAGGTGTGCGCACCCACATGCTCATCGTCTTGGGCTGCACTCTTTTCACCGAGCTCTCGGCCCAGTTCGGGAGCGGTACCGACAACTCGCGGGTGGCCGCACAGATCGTGACCGGCGTCGGCTTTCTGGGCGCGGGGGCAATCATGCGTCGAGGGGGCGAGATTCGCGGCCTTACTACCGCTGCGAGTGTGTGGATCTCTGCCGCTATTGGTATGGCGGTAGGGGTAGGAGGCGAGTATTACTTGATTGCCGTCGCTGCGACTCTGCTTGCCCTGCTGACACTTGGAGTGGTGGACGTGTTGACCGATCGCGCCTTCGGGAACCGCGCCCACTGCGACTTGGAGGTGACGCTTCAGGTCGGCGCGCCTGCTGCATCGGTGTTCGCCCTACTCGAGGAGTCCGGCATCGAGCTGATGCGATCCCAACGCTCCAGCCGGCACGACGGCGCCGTGTTGGACCTCACGCTTGCGGGTTCGCGCGCGGACCTCCACTCGGTGATTGACCGCCTCGCCGCACTGCCCGAGGTGAAGTCCGTCGTCCGCGATCATGCCTAAGGGCCCCCTGGCCTGGCCCCGCCGCTCCGCGACCGGTAGAATCGTTTCACCCGGCACCTTCGCGCCTTCCGGTTGCGAGTGCTGGCAGACGTGGAGGAGGACCCTGCGAGATGGACTGCACGCACGCTGCACCGATGACTGCCGAAGTGAACTGGGAGGTGGCACGGTCGTTTCACGGTCACCTGGGGCCGTGGTTAGCGCTGGGTCTGAAAATCGGTCACGAGGCTGTTAGGCGACTGAACGCGGAGCCGCACTGGGGCCTCGATGTGAAAGCCGAGTGCACACTAGAGCCTCCAGTCTCCTGCCTGCTGGACGGGCTGCAGCTAGGAACGGGCGCCACCTATGGCAAGCGGAACATAGAGGCAAAGCATTCGGACACCGTGTGTGTGCGCACGGTGAACACGGAGAGCGGCGAGGGCTTGGAGTTCCACCTGCGCCCCGAGGCAGAACGCCTGTTCGACGAGTGGTACCAGGCAGTGGGCGAGGACGAGACCGCCTATCGTGTGTATGCTGCCGAACCCTCGATGCTATATGAGGTGGTCGAGACGAAGGCCGGTGAATAGCACGTCCGTAGCGGCAGCCAGGCAGCGTGCGAGAGAGGTGTCTCTGGCCGCAGTGCTATGTGCACTTGGAGTAGTACTACCTCAGCTTTTCCATCTTGTTGGTCAAGGCGCGACGCTGCTCCCGATGCATCTCCCCGCCCTGTTGGCTGGATTGCTGCTGTCACCTGCTAGCGCTCTGAGTGCCGCCGTGTTGATGCCATGGGTATCCATGGGCCTGACCGGCATGCCCCCGCTACCGTTTGCTCTGCTCATGACCATCGAGCTGGGCGTGCTGGTCATCTCTGCTTCGGTGTTGCGACATGTGGGAGCCTCCGTATGGATAGCTGCTGCCGTCGCTCTGCTACTGAGAATCGCTGTGACGTACGGTGTGGTTGCGTGGCTGTCAAGCCTGCTGAGCCTGCCACCGGACATCACAGCCTCGGCCGCGGTCATTTCCGGATTGCCTGGTGTGGTGCTGCAGATAGCAGTGGCGCCCACGGTCGCTCTCGCCGTGCTGCGACGTTCGTGGTCGAAATCGTGAGTCGCCTCGACGTACGAGTGCGGCTACTATTCCTGACCGGCCTCATCCTCTGCGTTGGTCTGACGCCGACGACGCGCACCGCATCGCTGATAGGTTATTCTGTTTTAGTCGTGTCGGTCGTCTTGGCAGGGCGTGTTTCGCTGCGGTGGCTGGCGTGGAGACTATTACCGTTCCTCGTCCTCCTGCCATTCGGGTGCATTGGTGTGTTGTTCGGCGCCGACCCTGCCAGTCTGCTGACACTCTGGTTACGGGCTGTGCTGATAGCACTGTGCGCTCTCGCATACACGTGGACTACACCCTTCGCCGAGACGGTAGCAGCGATGGCATGGTTCAGGGGGCCGGGCGTCATGGTGGCAATCGCCGCACTCGCCTGTCGCTTCCTGTCGGTGCTGGGAGCCGAGGCCACCAGCATGGCGCGTGCTTACGCCGCCCGCCGCCCACCTCCCGGAGTAGCCCGAGCCGTAGTAGTCGGTGCCAGACTGAGCGGATCTCTGGCTTTGCGAGCCTACCTAAGGTCCGAGCGCATTGCCGATGCGATGGTAGCGAGGGGCTACGACGGCACATTCCGTGTTCTGCCCCTGCCTCCGATGTCACTGTCGGGATTGCTAGCGGCTCTGCTGTCATTGATAGTGCTAGTAGCCGTGTGGTTTCTAGGCTAATGGAATTGCTGCGAGTTGAAGAACTGACCTATGCATACACCTCGGATGATACGGTGTTGGACGGCATCACATTCAGCATCCGAGAGGGAGAGACCGTCGCCCTTGTCGGGCCGAACGGCGCCGGCAAATCCACGCTTCTGCTGTGCATCGCAGGCATCCTACCTGCTTCCGGCAAGGTACGAGTAGGTGACGTCGATCTGACAGATAGGGAGGGCAGAGCGGCCATGCGGAAGGTAGGCATTCTGTTTCAAGACCCGGACGATCAGTTGTTCCTGTCGACCGTGTTGGATGACGTGGCCTTCGGACCACTCAACTTGGGCGCATCCCCACAGAAAGCACGCAGCATTGCCGAGCAGGCACTGGAGGCGGTAGGGATGAGTTTTGCCAAAGCTCGCTCGCCAGACAAATTGAGCGCAGGTGAACGAAAAAGGGTCGCACTGGCAGGCGTCTTGGCCATGAAACCTGACTTGCTGCTGCTCGATGAGCCGTCGTCCGGTCTGGACCCTCGGTCGCGCAGGCAATTGATCCGCCTCCTCTCGGCACTGCCAGAATCCAAGCTGATCGCGACGCACGACCTGTACTTGGTACGCGACCTGTGCGAGAGAATGCTCGTCATGGACGGTGGCAGGATCGTGGCCAGCGGGCCCACTCGTGAAATACTCACGCACTCGGACCTATTGCAACGGCATGGATTGGAGTTCCCTGACCAGGCTCTGTACTAACTGCCATGATCTAGCCGTAGGCCCAGTTCACCGGCTAGGCGGAGCGCTTCTCGGTACTCGGCATCGCTGATGCGGCGGTAGATCTCAGGGAAGCTGCGGAGCGACACGAGACCTGCGGGCCGGTATTGCGCCATCACGTTGACGTAGGTATCCGGCGCGATCTCGGTTGCCAGGAAACGAAGAATTGCCGTGGTGTCGTCTCCACGCCCAGGCATCACCAAGTGCCGAACGAGCACGCCACGCACGGCGAGGCCTCGCTCGTCGAACCGTAACACTCCTACCTGCCTATGCATCTCACGGATCGCTTCGCGGGCCGCTTGTGGGTAGTTCGGTGCTGTTAGGTATCGCTCTGCAGCATCTTTGTCCCACAGCTTGAAGTCCGGCATGTAGATGTCCACGATACCATCCAGTAGGCGCAGCGACTCGAGGGAGTCGTAGGCCGAGGTGTTGTACACGATCGGCAGGCAGAAACCCTTGGCCACCGCGATGGGCAGCGCCTCCAGGATGTGCGGCACCACGTGGCTGGGAGTAACCAGGTTGAGGTTGTGGCACCCATATTCCTGCACGGCGAGGAAGATGCGCGCCAGGCGCTCGGCGGACACCTCGACCCCCTCCTCGCCATGGCTGATGTCGAAGTTCTGACAGAACACGCAGCGGAGGTTGCATCCTGCGAAGAACACGGTCCCGCTGCCGCGCGTACCGCTAAGGCACCGCTCTTCGCCGTGATGGGGGCCATAGCTGGAGACCTTAGCGTGCCTCCCGATTCCGCATGTGCCGGTTTCTTGGGCGCGATCCACTCTGCACGCACGTGGGCATGTGCGGCAGTCCGCGAGCATCTCGCGTGCCGCCACGGCTCGGCGCTCCAGCTCGCCACTCTCGGCCAACGACAGGTACGCCGGGCGGAACTCACGGGCGATGTAGCGGTCTTGGTCACTCATCATCGTCGCAGCATCCGCGGCTCAGAATGGTGGCAGAACGACATCCTCGCGGCGCTCCCGCGGCCTGACGTCGAGACGCAGCAACTTGCCTCCCTTATATACACCCTCCACGGTAGTCTTCTTTGGAGCACACAGTTTGAACTCGACGTCCCACTCCTTTGGCCACGCAGGCAGCAACAGGATTTTGTCGTCGTCCCACTGCATCAGCATCGTCTGCAGCGCCATCATCCCGTTGCCCCCATGGTCCTGGTCCGGTATCCAGTCGAAGTTCGGACCCCAGAATGCGGGAAACCGGCTCCCCTCGTCCTTCATGCCGAAGCGCTTCACCAGGTACTGCTTGGCTTCATCCGCCATCCCGACAAAAGCCATCTGCGTCTCGTCTTGCTGCCAACCCCAGTAGCCCTTGAACCTCCTGTGTTCGATCGCACGCCGCGCCACCTCGAGATCTGGCTTGCCCACTCCATACAGCCGATAGGGAAAGATCGCGTACAGCTCGGGGTTCTCCACGTTGCTGAGTTGCGCGAAGGTGTCGGCCGGGGCCAGCATCGGCAGCCCGTCCTCTGTACGCGTGGGTATCGGTGGCAACTTTTCGAGCACGCTAGTCCAGTACCTCTTCCGGTCGGCTCCGACGGCACCCTCTGGCAGCTTCAGCGCCTGCTGTAGCACGAAGCGCAGACCGGCGACCTCCGGCAGTGGGTTGACGCAGTCCCACCAGGTCTCCAGCGCTTGTGCAGGATGGAATCGTATCTTCCCGTTATCGTCCTCGGGATAGTGCTCGGCGAAGTAACGGACGATGTCATCAACTAGCGGCAGCATCGTATCACGCAGGAAACCCTCGTCCCCGGTGAAGTGGTAGTAGTCCAACATCATCGCACTCAGCTCGAGTCCACCGGACATGTAGTTGCCGATGTAGTGGTTCAGTGGTGGCCACAGCCCCAGGCCCTCGCGGTCCCATCCATAGCCCATGTCGCCGTTGTGATATGTGCCCCAGAAATGGATCGTCTCTGGAAAACAGGCTCCCTCGTGGCCGAAGTACAGCTTTGTCCGGATGCGCGCGAGTTCCAGAGCGTTCCTATACATGCGAAAGAGCGGGAGCATCATCTCATGGTCGCCCGATGCCAGCAAGGGCCAATAGGGCAGACGGGTGTTTTGGAACCAGTACGCGCCGCCCCAGCGCCGATAGTCCGGATCGTACTTACCTTGGACGTCCACCGTGAAGATGGATCCGTTGAACTTGATCGGATACGCGCCTCTACCAGCGCAAGCTGTCATGTATCGTTGAAGCACGTAGCCCCGCGTGACCACCTCGTGCTCGTCTGCCTCAGCTCTCTCGACTGCTACCACACCGCCATTGACATACAGGCACTGATCCCCCTTCTGCGCGTCGAACACACCTACCACGTGTGTCCACTGGTCAGTGGGTAGCTTGGCATCGTGGATCAACACGCCGTGAGCCGTGATCAGTCGCAGAGACGAGCCTGGGTACGTGTCCAGCAGGTATCCGTTCTGCGTGCCTGCCTTGGACTTGTCTACGATGCGGCCCCCGCCAGGCGGCAGCGCCCCAGGCTTCACCCACGCCTCCAGCGTGATCGCGTCGCTGAGGTCCAGGGATCCGGAGTCCGCGACCTGCAGATAGCCTCGTCCCGAGAAGCTGAGCACGTCGGCGGCGGTCTCCACATCGCCGATCACATCTATTGCCGTGCCACCTAGGGCACCGCCCACCTCCACCACGCAGCCGGGGGGTACATCGCCGCCCCCTGCAAGTCGCTTCACCTCGTCCTTGTCCAAAGCACGCGAGTACACGCGCACCCCACGCATCTGACCTACGAAGCGGTTGTCCCCTTCGCTGTCCGCACCGATGCGAAGTGGCAGGTCGTTGGTCTCCATTGGAACTGCACGAAGGCGCGGATGCGAGTCGGTGATCCTGATCCAACTGCGATCCCAGAACTCATGCCACCATTTGCGATGTTCGCCGAGAGCGCGAGAGCTATCCATCGCACTGGCCGCGCGAACAGTCTCCTCTGCGCGGCGTACCCACTCCTCCGGCGTCGGGGTCGTCGCTGTTAGGGGGTAGATGCGAAGCGCGAAGGATCGCGATGGTTCTGCAGTCACGAGGGTGGTGTCCGAGTGTCGCACGAGACCGTCCCCACGCATGATTGCGCCGAATGTGCGATTGAGCAATGGGTCGTCTTGGCGATCCAGGAGCTCGGTCAGCCCCTGGTGGCGGAGCGAGGCCTCCCAGAGGGACTTCTCGTTGCGGTGATACCACACAACGTCTTCCTGGCGCCCGGTAAGCACGACGTCCGGATACGAGATGGCAATCTCGCCCTTGTAGAATGTGTCCACGCCGAACATCTCACCCTCTTGGTCCAGGGGCCGTTCACGTCGGCGCCAGTTCTCCAGCGTAGCTCTCACATGCACCGGCTTCTCACTCTTGCCATCCAGCCTGATGACGGGACGGTTGGCATCCACCCAAAGACGTAGCGAGACCCTCTCCCCGGGACGCCCCGCCTCGACCACCATCTCACCGTCACGCAGTCTCAGTTCTTGTCGAAAAGGCAGGCCGTTGGCGAATGGATTTGGGTGAATGGCAACCCTTATTCGGCCCAGTTTCAGCAAACGCGCATAAGCATCCCATGCGTCCGTCTTGCTGATGTAGAACAGCAGGTCTCCATCCGCCTCCACCCAAGCGTTGAGCCCGATGTCTCCGTTCCCCAAGGGCATCGAGCCGGAGGAACCAGTGCTGGGTGAGTCCCAGACGACGTTGTAGCGGTCCACCGGGTCCCCAGCCACGGCATAACCTCCTGCAAGGACCGCCGTCAAGGCGGCAACGACACGACTTCGGATCTGCCTGCTCACCATCCCACCTCTCCTCACGTGAGACCCGTTGGTGCAGTTCGAGGTCGGAGGCCCACTTTCCTTGCCCAACGGCATGGCCCGTCGCGAGTAGGGTATCACTTGGCCCGTGTTGTGCTCGACGCCGATACCTTCGCCATCACGGACAGTTGCTGCGTCGTCGCGGCGACAGTCCTGCGGTACACACCAGCGGACCTACCCGCGAACGAGCGTCCAAGGGCCGGCTGGGTCCCACGGTACGTCCGGTCGCTACCGCATCGGGCTAGAGTGCCGTTCTCGAGGTGACTCGCACTGAACGCTACGGTAGCGTATCTTCGATCATACGGATTGCTGCGCCCGAGCACACTCGTTGCGGCGGGTGCCTTTCTCCTCACGTGCGCAGCGGGGTACGTGTTCGCGCTCTCTCGGCCGCTTGCGGAGCGTGCAGAGCTGCCGCTCAAGATGACGCTCTCGGTTCCGATCATTTACGCGTTCCTGTACGCCGCGCTGACACTGGGGTCGGCACGCGTGGTGGCAAGATGGCGCGAGCGCGTTGATGCGAACCCCGCACTGATCTGGACCTATCCATGCCTAGTAGTACTTCTCTACCTCGCGTTCGCTGTACCGACCCAGCAGGTGCGACTGTGGGAGTTCTCGACGCTGTTAGGTTACGCCTTCGTGCCGGTGGCCCTGGCCACGCTGCGACGGCTTTGGGCGGACTGGCTCATCGCGGTATGCCTGTGGTGGCCGGTGCAAGTGAAGGCGCTCAGCTTGCCTCAGATGCCGCTGGAGAATGGCGGCCTGCCTACCGAGGTGCTCGTCGCTGTTACCATCGCATTCTGGACCCTGCTCGTCGTGCGCAGGCTCGAGGGTTTCCACCTTCCGCTAACCGTGCCACGGAGCGACTTGAAATACGGCCTGAAGCTCTTCGCGGTGTTTGCCGTGGTTATGCTGCCGCTCGGTTTGCTGACAGGCTTCCTGGAGTGGAGACCGTTCACGTTGCATCATACATATGGTCTGTCGAACGAGGTGGGACCGTTTCTGCCGTTTCTGTACGCACTGCTTCCGTTCGGGCTCTACTTCACGGTTGCCGTGCCGGAGGAAGCGCTGTTTCGCGGCATCGTGCAAAATCTGTTGGGCCGCACTCTCCGGGCGCCGCTCGTGGCGCTGGTCTGCTCTGCCCTCCTGTTCGGCGTCGTGCACTCTAGGGGGCAGCACGAGCCGTTCTACCTAGCCATGTACATGGTATTCGCTGGGCTGGCGGGTGCGTTCTACGGTTGGGCGTACTACAACACGGGTAGGTTGGCCGCAGGGGCCGTGATGCATGCAATGGTGGATTGGACTTGGCTGATTCTATTCAATCCTAACTGGCAAGGATAGCCTAACCGGCGGTCGAGAACCGCATCTTGAGCAGGTTGCGAATCTGTAATACGGTGAAGCCAATGAGCAGCGAGCCCATCACCCATGCCGCTGCGGTGGCATAGCCGAACTTCAGGTACATAAAGGCGTTGTACCACACCTCCAGCCCGAGCACGCGTGTCGCGTTCAGTGGCCCTCCGCCGGTCATTACGAAGATGTTTTCCATCGCCTTGAAACTGGCGATGAACACACCTACCAGGTTGATGAGGATGAGCGGCTTCAGCCCAGGCAAGGTGATATGTCGGATCTTGTGCCAGATGCCCGCGCCGTCGAGGTCCGCGGCCTCGTACGCCTCCTCGGAGATGTTCTTCATGGCTGCAAGGTAGATGATGCTTCCCGGGCCAGCTCCCGCCCACACTGCCACGATGACTACGGACAGCATGGCGAGGTTCGGGTTGCCCAACCAATCCTGGGTAACGGCAACCTGCCCGAGGGAAGTGCCGAGTGCGCTATTGATGCTCGAGATCAGAGCGTTCAACCCATGGAACACCGGAGCTAACAGGGTGTTGACCAAGCCGGTTTCTGCGGCGTCATAGAAGTCACGCCACACGAGCATGATGACGATGCCGCTCGTGACGGCGGGTAGGTAGTAGAGGGTGCGGAAAAGCATCTTACCACGCGGAATCTCATTCAGACCGATGGCTAGTACCAAGGGTGCGAAGAAGCCGATGGCCAGTGACATCGCCGTATACAAAGTGCTGTTCCACAGTGATATCCAGAAGGTGTCGGAGAAGAACACCTCGATGAAGTTATCCATGCCCGCCCACTTGGGTGGAAGCAGTATCTTGTAGTCCTGGAACGCGATCACCAGGCCACGGGCAAGCGGATAGTACGCCCATACTGCTATGGTCACGACGGCGGGAAGCATCAGCAGCCAAGCGGTAGCCCACTGCAGTGGGCCCCGCGTGCCTGCCGGGCGGCTGACCGGTCCGTCGTCGGTCGGTTTCCTGCGTACCACCCATCTTATCACGAGAGCGGCGACGATCACTAACACGCCCGCGAGGATGCTCCAAGCCCACCGTCGCCGCGCTTCCATCACCTTTGGCGGCACGTAGTTGAGCATCTTGCGATTCATCTCGGCAGCTGCGTCGTCGAGCAGCATACGCGAGTCCAGCTTCGGGTTCTGCACCGCGCGCTCGAGTGGCGTGTCCAGTAGCAGATAGACCAGCTGGGTGTTCTTGCCATTCACTTCTGGATGGCCATAGCGGAACATTTGCTCGTTTGCCGCCACCCACTGCGGATCCACCTCCCGGACGTAGCGTTCGTAACCGAACTTCTTCAGGTGATATGGATTGATCAGCTTGGCAAAGCCCTGCTTTACGAAGGCTTCGGTCTGAACGCGTTGTGCCTCTTCGCCCGCCATGAACTTGATGAACTGCCACGCGGCGTCGCGCTTACGCTTATCCTTGATCGTGGCATTGATGGCCCAACTGCCGGCGTTGATCTCATTGCCCCATCCGGCCGGCCCCTTGGGAATAGGCGCGATGCCCAGCAGCTCGGGGTTCAGCTCGGACATGTTCACCATCACATCGCTGGAGTAGGAAAGCCACATGGCGACGCGTCCGGCGTTCACGTTCTCCCACAGCGGCATGTTGGTGGGGGCGATAGGCCCCATCACCTCCCCGTTGGGCCCTCGCCAGGTCTCCGTGGTGAGGCGCTTATAGAAGTCGAGGGTCTTCACGCCCGCATCGGTGTTGAACGCTGCCCGGAACTGCCCGTCCGGCCCACGCTTCAGCACTTCGCCCCCGGCGCCCCAAAGGAAGTTGGTCCAGAACCACGACTTGCCCTGGGGCGCTTGGTCGAACATGAACCCATACATTCGCGGGTTCTTCCGGGTGAGCCTGCGGCCGTATTCGATGAACTCGTCCCAGTCCCGGGGCGGGCGGTCGGGGTCCAAGCCGACCGATGCGAACAGATCCTTGCGATAGTACAGCGCCATGCACACCTGGAACCATGGCAGGCAGTATACGTGCCCGTCGAGGGTGAGAACCTCGCGAATAGTGGGGTGGACGGTTTTCCAGACGTCGGGGTCCTTCGCGATGTACTCGTCCAGCGGGTACATGAAGCCCTGCTCGTAGAAGTTCCAGAGCTGCCGGAAGTTCACATAAAACACGTCCGGAGCGACGTCGCCTGCCATGGACATCAGAAAGTTGGCTTCGCTTGCTGGCCCCCGGATCATCAGCCCGCCGATGGCCTCGATGCGGATGTCGGGATGGGCTTTGTGGAAAGCATCGAACACGGCGCGGCTCGCATTAGAGCGAGGGTCGCTGGCTTCCTTAGGCGGGATGCCCCAGGCCCCGATGCCCCCTAGCATTCGCAGCCGCACGACCTCCTCGTCGGCCCACGTAGGGCTGACAAGGAAGCTCGCCAGAACGAGCCAGAGGCAGGCACAAACGCATCGCATCCCGCCGGATCGTTCGCGGTTTGGTCTGGGAGGTCCTGTGTCGGTTAGCAGGGTACTGTGCCCGCTCGTCTAGCAGGTTCGCTGCCCAGGGGGCGCAATCGCCGCTTCCGTCTTTCGTTCTCGGTCCGGAATGTGGAATGAACACACGGGGCGTTCGCGCGCTGCCCGTGCGTTTTGCTATGCATACCGGCGAAATCTTCGTACAGGAAGGGCTCATCACTCCCGAGCAACTCGAACACGCGTTGCAGGTGCAGCGCGAGTCGGGCGGCTCGGACACCATCGCGCGTGTACTGGTGAAACTCGGCGCCATCTCTGATAAGGACCGGCTTCGCTGCATGGGCAAGATGTGGGGCGTTCCCTTCGCCGACCTATCTGAGCGCCCGCCCTCTCCCGAAGCAGCGATGCTGATCCCGGGAAGGATCGCCAGGAAGCTCAAGAGCATTCCCGTCAGCCTCAGCGACGGCTCGCTGCACCTGGCGATGGCGAATCCGCTGGACGTGTTCGCCATCGACGAGGTGCGCTCCATCGTGGAGATGGATGTGGAGCCGATGATCGCCTCCGAGGAGGAGATCTCCGCCTGCATCGAGGCGATGTACAAGGCCGATGCGGACGTTCACACCGCACTGAAGGGTGTGATCTCGCAGTTCGAGGACGACATCCTGGTGACGGATGCCGGCGGTGACGAGGACGTTTCGGTAGACGAACTGCGCGAAATGGGAGAAGAAGCTCCCGTCGTCCGCCTGGCCAACCTGATTATCACCCAAGCGATCGCGGACGGAGCCAGCGATATTCACGTCGAGCCGCATGCCAACGGGGTGAAGGTTCGATACCGCATAGACGGCGTGTTGACAGACGCGATGAACCTGCCGAAGAAACTGTTTCCACCGCTCTCCAGCCGCCTAAAGATCATGGCGGACATGGACATCGCCGAGAAGCGCATTCCGCAAGACAACCGAATCGGAGCGGTGATCGGCGGTCGGGAGTTCGACTTTCGCGTCTCCACGCTTCCGTTGATCCACGGCGAGAAGATTGTGTTGCGCGTGTTGGACAAGCAAAGCATCTCGATTGGCCTGGAGAAGCTAGGCTTCCTGGATGACACGCTCGGCCTGCTGAGGAGGCTGTGTTCGCACACGTTCGGGATACTGCTAGTCACGGGACCGACGGGCTCCGGCAAATCCACGACCCTGTATTCAATCCTCAACCAGGTCAACACGGGCTTGACGAACATCTCCACCATCGAGGACCCGGTGGAGTACGAGCTGCCGGGGGTCAACCAATGCGGTGTGAATATTCGGGCAGGCATGACTTTCGCCGCGGGCCTGCGCGCACTGCTTCGGCAAGACCCGGACATCATCATGGTAGGCGAGATGCGCGATACGGAGACTGCCACCATTGCCATGGAGGCCGCTCTCACGGGGCACCTCGTGTTCTCCACCTTGCACACCAACGACGCCCCCAGCGCGCCGAACCGACTACTGGATATGGGTGTCGAGCCGTTTCTTATCGCATCGTCCATCATCGGAGTGCTCGCCCAGCGATTGGTGCGTGTGGTGTGCCGCAAGTGCGCGGAGGAGTACGAGGAGAGTCTGGACGCTTTCCGACGATACGGTTTCGAGATTCCCGAGGAGGTGGTTCGCGAGTCGGGCGGCAAGGTCACGCTGAAGCGAGGCAAGGGCTGCGACTACTGCAAGGGCACGGGCTATAAGGGTCGCACGGGTGTTCACGAGCTGATGGAACTAACAGACGAGCTGCGTGACATGGTGTTGAAAAAGGAGCCCTCACACAAGTTACGCATTCTAGCTGAGCAACGGGGCATGCGCAACCTGAAGGACGACGCCGTGACCAAGGTGTTGCGGGGGACTACCACGTTGGACGAGGTGGTCCGCGTGATCTACAGCGGGTGAGCGGTGGCATGACGGCATACCCACAACCAAAAGGCACCGTGGAGCGGATCCTTGGCAAAGTCAAGGAGATCGCCGTGCTTCCGCAGGTTGTTTACAAGGTCATCGAGATCACTGGCAGCCAGGTGTCCAGCCCCAAGGACATCGAAGCTGCTGTCGAAGTGGACCCTGGTTTCTGCGCGCGCATACTGCGCGTGGTGAACTCCGCTTACTACGCTCTCCCGCGTCAGGTGAGCTCGATACGCGAAGCTGTTCTGCTGTTAGGTTTTCGGGCTCTGCGCGAACTGGCAATGACGATAGGTGCATTCGACCTCTTCATGGGAAAGACCGACAAGGGCAGTATGCGGCGGCGTGTTTGGTGGCGCCACTCGCTGGATACCGCGTTGGCCGCCAGGGCTATGGCTCGCGTGCTTCCTGATATGAATGTCGACGAGGCACACGCCGCAGCGTTGCTACACGACATAGGCAAGCCGATGTTGGATCGGCACATCGGTGGAGGATACGATCAGACAGAGCTGCTGATCTCGGCAGGCATGCCTATACTGGAAGCAGAGCGGCGCACGCTAGGTGCGGATCACTGCGAAGTAGGTGTCGCGGTCGCCACGCTCTGGCGCTTCCCCGCAGCCCTGACAGAGACCATCGGGTGCCATCACGTACCTGGACCGGACATGGACTATCCCAGGCTCTGTGCGCTGGTTGCGCTGTGTGACGCATTCTCTCACTGCAAGATGGCAGGTTCGGACCCGGTAGGCGTCATCCCCGAGTGGGCGCAGATGGCGCTCGGAATCGATAGCGACCAGGCACTGGCCGCCTACGAGGTCTGCTGTAAGGCGATCGACGACTCGACATCTTTTAACGGTGCTTTCTAGGAGGTAGATAGATCATGCCGCAGTATTTCGACTGGAAGAAAGTCGTTCCACAGGACATCGAGTGCCCGACTCAAGGGATGTCCGAAGCTCGCAACGAACTGGACGTGGAGCGCGAGCTGATACGTAAAGCTCATGGCTATGACCCCGCAGAGGTACCGTCTGTCGAGGAGCTTCATGTAGACGACCTGCTGCGGGAGTGCGTCGAGCGAAAAGGTTCGGACCTGCATCTTACAGTTGGACTTGCACCCGTGATTCGAGTGGACGGCGAGCTGCAGCATCTGCAGTATCGCCGGCTAGAGGAGCATGACACGCGACGACTGGTTTACGACGTGTTGTCCACCGACCAGCTTCAGACCTTCGAGCGGACCCACGAGCTGGATTTCGCCTACGGAGTGAGGGGAATCGCGCGTTTCCGCTTCAACGTGTACATGCAACGCGGCTCCGTGGCGGCAGCCATGCGAGTGATTCCCTCGCGCATACCGTCCTATGAGGATCTGCGTTTGCCCAGTGTGATACGGGAGTTGTCGAAACGCAGCAGTGGGTTGATTCTGGTTACAGGACCTACCGGGTCCGGCAAGTCGACTACCATTGCCACGATGATTGACGATATCAACACCACTCGTACGTGCCACATTATCACCATCGAGGACCCAATCGAGTATCTACACACGCACAAAGGATGCATGGTGAATCAGCGCGAGGTGGGACAAGATACCGATGGCTTCCACAACGCGCTGCGCGCGGTACTGCGAGAGGATCCGGACGTCATCCTCGTGGGTGAGATGCGGGACCTCGAGACCATCCAGGCGGCCCTGACGCTGGCGGAGACGGGACACTTGGTGTTCGGAACGCTACACACGCGGAACGCTCCACAGACCATAGACCGCGTGATTGACGTCTTTCCCCCTCAGCAGCAGGAGCAGATCCGTGTCTTGCTGAGCAATACCCTCGAGGCAGTTATCTCGCAGCAGCTACTTCCGATGCTGGGAGGCGGTCGCATCGCCGCCATCGAGATCATGGTGGCAACGGCGGCCATACGAAACCTCATTCGCGAGGCGAAGACTCACCAGATGTACTCCATCATCGAGACTGGATCGGAGTATGGGATGCAGACAATGGATCACAGTCTCGCTCTACTGCACCGCCAGGGGTACATCAGTTTCGAGGAGGCGAGCCGAAGGGCGATTGACAAGGAGACGTTCGTAAGATTGGCAAAGGCGGCCTGAGCGCCCAACGAAGCGCGCCGACGACGCCTGTCGAGGCAGTCCTCGACCGCGGACCGACGGGTGCCGCGACATCCTCGAAGGCCCGACCCCCGGGAAGGGGTCGGGCCTCGCACTTACGTATCGACGTGCTACTAGTATCCCATCATTCGCAGCTGGAGTCGATCCACTGCGTAGTTGTGCGGTAGCGCGCTCGATGTTAGAAGCCGAACTCGAACCTTGTTCGAACTCGAGATGTAGCTCGACACCCCTGACGGGAAGTCGATAGCCCATGTGTTCTCAGTCAGCCCGATGTTGGAGCTGATGAGGGCGTACTCCCACCTAGCAGAGGCCCAGTTATACAACTGTACTCTCTGGATGCCCGGGTTGGTCGCGAACGCGGTGAGGTCTATGACCCCCGATACCTTGGACCCCGTCCCCACGTCGAACTGCGCGTAGTAGTCGGTTCCGTAGGTCTCGCGGATTGGGAACCCCGGTATGATGTATGTGAACAGGACATCCGACTCGGTACCGAGGCGGTTCCCGTCGAGAGCATGCAGCGACGCCACGTTGCCATACGTGAACATGCCCAGTTGCACAGTAATCGACTCCGCCTGATAGGTGAACTCGGACGGAGGACCCTGCAGCGACTGAAGTGCTGCAGCTACGTTGATCCGGCCGTAGGCGACCCAGTTACCGACGTTGACACAGGTGCTCTCGATAGCGTTTCGAACCACAACGGCGTTGGCGTTCGAGCGGGTTGCCGAGTACTTGCTGTAGACGAGGCCTGCGGCACCTGCCACGTGCGGACATGCCATCGAGGTACCGTCGAGGTTCGTGTACGAGCTGCCGTAGGTGGAGTAAATGCTAACTCCCGGCGCCGCAACGTCCACCCAACTCGCGCCGTAGTTCGAGAACGAGGCACGGGTATCACTGGTCGTGCTGGCAGCCACCGCGATACAGTTGGTGTATGCCGCCGGATAGAACTGCTGAGTCGTGCCGCTATTGCCAGCAGCAGCTGCCACCACGACACCGTTGTTCCAGGCATTGTTCACCGCGCTCTGCATGGTACTGCTGCCCGAAGAAGAGCCGAGGCTGAGGCTGATGACCTTCGCACCGTTGCTGGTAGCGTAGTTGATACCCTGCGCGACAGTAGAGTCACTGCCGGAGCCGCCGGCTCCCAGCACCTTCACAGCCATCAGCTTGCAGTTGAACGCTACGCCTGCGATACCAACTCCATTGTTCGTCGCAGCGGCGGCGATGCCCGCGCAGTGCGTGCCGTGACCGTTATCGTCCATGGGGTTGCTATCGTTGTTGTAGTAGTCGTAGCCCCCGACGTACTTGCTGCTCAAGTCGGGGTGGTTGTAGTTGATACCGGTGTCCACGATAGCGATGACCGTGCCCGCATCGCCCTTGTGCAGGTCCCATGCAGTCTCGCAGTTGATCTTCTTGGGCCCCCACTGCTGGCTCCAATACGTATCGTTCGGTGTGAACTCGGCATATACTACACCGTCCGGCTCGGCGAAGCGAACCTGCGGGCTCTTGCTGATCTGAGCGATCTTGGCGAAGATGTCGGTATCCTCAGGGTAGAGGACGACTGCCACCTTGATCTCGGGCATGTATACGTCCACCACACCCCCGAACATCGCAGTGCCCTTCTGCACGGCCGGGGTAGCAGCACCCTCTCTGAAGCCTACGAGCACCCGACCCTTATAGTAGGGCTTGCCGTCCTTGTCCACGGCGATCGGCGTTCCCGCCAACTGGGCCGACGCCATGCACGCGGAGACTGCAACGCACAGCGCGGTGACGATTCGTAAAAAGTTCATTCCCCACTTCTCCTTCGTAGTTGCCCTGCGGTCTCGTAGATGGGCTGTCGGACGGGTTCTGCTTCGCGGCGACACCGGTCGCACGCAAAAAGAACTCCGCCAACCTTCCGCCGCCGGCTATGCATACGACAAGATTCGGGCCGAAAGAGTTCCTGGGGGTTGCGTTCGAGTTTCTGGTCGAATGCACAGGGGGATTGGATCTCGGAAAATCAACTTGCGGAATAAGGCCGCGGGCCGGCATCTGCCGGCCCGCGGAACCTATGGTTTCAAGTGGTTTCAAGCTCTGGCGGCTACGGCATCCCGGTTAGGCCGAAGTTCACCAGTACGATGTTCAGGTCCGAGAGGGCAACCACACCGTCCCAGTTCAGATCTCCGGAGCCGGTCTCACCGATGCGGGTCAACACCAGGT
>JABRVX010000040.1 GCA_039961735.1 Fimbriimonadia bacterium | reverse complement strand
GCCCCCGCCGGCGCCCGCGATCTTGCCACCCACCGCCCCTGCATCTAGAGCCCGCTCGTAAGCGGCATCGATATTTTCATCGGCAATTCCATCAGCAAGCGACTTCTTCAGTTCCCAGCCCTCGTGCAGAATGCGCCCGACCCGAGCGAGAGGTGCCCCGCTCTCGAGCAGCTCGCGGGTCTTGCGCGCTTGCTCCGCCATCTGCTTCAGCGCATCCATCTTCTTCTCTATGTTCTGCTTCTGCTTGCTGAGGATGGTGCTCGACTGCCGTGTGATGCCGGTGAAGAACAGCATGATGTATTCGCCGAGCCGCTGCCACCTGTCGCCCTCCAGGAAGAGCCGCGACACGCTGACCGTGTCATCCTGATTGAATACGAACTCGCGCACGCCCCCGTATGCGGCGATGTATTGATCCTGCTTGCCGATGGGCTTGCCCAGTATGTCTATCTCCACTCGGCATGCTTCGTCGGCAAGCTGCTCTGCGGTCACCAGCTCCCCTTTCAGGGCGTGGAGCGCGTGCAGCACTCCCACGGTTACAGCACTACTCGAGCCGAGGCCGGAGCCCTCGCTCGGGATGTCGGCCATTGTGGCGATTTCCACACTTTGGCTGACTCCGACGAGTCGCATGGACTCGCGCACCAGCTCGTGCTGAAGCTCGTCCACACTATCCACCATCTCGGTGCGCGTGTAGCCGAGACGGATCTTCTTGTCGAAGCGCTCCTTGATGATCACGTAGATATACTTGTCTATGGTGCACGAGACCACGCGGCCTGGGTGCTGGCGGTAGAAACCTGCGAAGTCGGTTCCGCCACCGGTGAGTGAGATTCGAAGCGGGGTTTTGGTGACTATCAACTCGGTTTCACAATCTCCTCGAAGAGTTGCTCATACTTGTGGACCATTTCGTGGACGTCGAACCTGGCGAGCGCGTGCTCTCGCGCGGCGGCGCCGAACCGCTTGCGCAACTCCGGGTCGAGCAATAGCCTCTTTATGCGCTCGGCGAAAGCCTCCTCGTCGTCGGGATCGACCAGGAACCCCGTAACACCTTCCTCGACGATATCGTCTACGCTCCCGACCCGCGTAGAAATGGCCGGCAGGCCCATCGCGTCGGCTTCGACGAGGCAGACCGGAAGCGTCTCGATGACAGGCTTGCTGCACAGGGTGATTACGTCCAGTGCGGACATCACATCGGGCATATCGGAACGTCTGCCAAGCAGCTTCACCTCGTTGCCGACGTCCAGAGAGGCGATGAGAGCCTCAATGGACGGTCGCTCGGGTCCTTCTCCCACGAGTAGGAAGCGGGCTTGCGGAAACTGGGCATGGAGCCGCTTTGCCGCACGCACGAACATTGAGTGGTTCTTCTCCGGACGAAGAGCGGCGACAATCCCGACGAGCAGTGCATCAGGTGTGAAGCCGAGTTTGCGCTTGAACGGCGCCTTGTCCTCCGGCGGTGTGAAGCGGCTAAGGTCCACGCCGTTCAGTATGTTCACCATCTTCTGGCGCGGTACTCCTACCGTTCGGTGCACGTACTCGACGTGCGCACGACCCGTAGCGATGATTCGGTCAGCGACCGGCACTGCCGAGCGCCACGCAAGCCGACGCCGGAAGCCTTTGTCGGCGAAGTTTGTGGTATGGAACACGGCGCAGTAGTGAGGAACGAAACCTTTGCGCCGCAGCCAACCGCCCCACAGCATCGGCAGTGGGCTGTCCGAGGTGAAGAGGAGGTTTGGGCGCACCTTGCGGCACAGCGCTGCAAGCGAACCGCGCGCTGCAAGAAAACCACGCCCGGGAGGACAGAGGTTTTCCGTCACGGGAACTCCCGAAGCCGCGAGTTCGTCTCCGATGGGTCCCCTTGCCTTCAGGGTGGCGACGTGGGGCTCGAACCGGGTTCGGTCCAAGCCGAGCATGACGCGCTGGTTGTTTCTCTCAGCGCCGCCTACGCCAAGCGCCGCTTCCAGAAAAAGCAGGCGAATCATCTGGCATGAGTCTACCGCCGTGCAAGGGCGTATCTGCACGCTTCCTGGCTTAAAGGTGCGTAGGCCAGCCGCACAGCGCGCCGGGCTTGGAGAATCTGCTTTACACCATCATGCGCAGAACCGCGAAATCCGTGTTAGAATGATGGCAGGACCATTTCCTCGCCGTGTCGTCCAAAATTGTGGGACGCGCACCGCTGCTGGGGCCTCGGTCGGGTCGTGGGCGAGCGAGGTGGTAGGTAGTTATGCGCTTTAGGCCCCTATTGCGCACATGTGGTCGCGAGCAGACCCGTGTGAAATCTGAAGGAGATGACAATGACGAGATACCTTCTCGTAGGTTTGACCCTCTTTGCGGTAGTCTGCGGCTGGGCTCAGACCCGAACTGTCGTCGCATCCTCCGGTGCACCGAGCGTGGTGCTCGGCGGTAATCCGCCCGACATTCAGAACCCCACGCTGTACCGCCTCGGGTTTAGCTCGGGCAACCTCGGTGCCGGCCTGGAGGAGCGTTGGACGGCGTTCCAGTTCTTCCTGTCGCAGACCTGCACGTTCGACGGTATCGAGGTGTACTGGTTCGACGTGGAGGGAGCCATCCCGACCCAGTACGGCTGGGCTATCTACGAGGACGACGGCAGTGATGCTCCCGGGACGCTCCTGTACAGCGGCACCGGCAACATTGCCGACCTTACCATCGGCGGCCGATCCTGGCCACACTTCGGGGCTGACAAAGCTGCGGTCTTCCCGACCGGAACCCGCACCCTCGCTCGAGGCAAGTACTGGGCGACCGTCTATGGCGTTGACGGCAACATTCCGCTGTTCGTCGGAGCTCCCGGTGGAGCGACCAACAACTTCGCCTACCGCAAGACGACCTATGGCTCTCCGTACATTCCGAACGAGACCAAGAGCTTCTGCATGCCTAACTACCAGGGTAGGATGGACGGAGGATGGCAGCTGCTCGGCGCCGGACCGCCCTACAACTATTCCGGCTGGAACGCGAATGAGCTGCCCGGCCGGTGTCTGTACCGCCCGGCGTACGTAATTGTCGACACTACTATCAGCGACGGCTCGTTCGTTACCGGGAAGCTCAAGCTGACCCAGTGGCCGGACGATCCGCCCTTCGACTACTTCCCGGGTGGCTTGGGCGACAACCCGATGCAGATTGACGTGCACTTCTGCGATCCGACAACCGGTTATCCGCAGATCATCGAAACCGTGTCGCTGGCTAGCGACGGCTCGTTCATCACGGACGTCGTCCGAGACGGCACCTACGATATCAAGATCTACATCCGCGACTGGTTTATCGGACGCTACACGTGCGGCTCGTTCCAGCAGCTCAATGTCTCGGGCTTCGGCCACTCGTTCCTCGGCAAGGTGATCCCGAACGTCACGGTCGGCGGTCTGCTGTACGACATCGGCACCGTTACGCTGACGAACGGCGACGTCAACCTCGACGCAACCATAAGCCTGCAGGACCTCAACAGGATCCTGATCAACTTCGGTGCCTCGGTGAACACCAACGATGGCTGCGCGACCGAGCCGAACTGGGCCAACTACTACGTCAACGACGACACGAACTACGACGGCGATATTGCGCTGTCCGACCTGAACACGATCCTGCTGAACTTCGGCGCCTCGGGCCCTGCCCGCTGGTAGCTTGCAGGGCTGACTCGGTGTAGCGCGATAGCGATACCATCCTAGTTGCTGCTCTTTTCGAGTCGAGCCGCCCCGGCACCGAAGTGCCGGGGCGGCTCTCGTCAATCCTGCACGGCGAGAGTGGGGTGATCCGTCCCGCTCCACGTCAGGCAGCACCCCAGAACATAAGGCCTGAACCCGAGAACCATGCTCGGATACGGAGAGTGTCGCGCTGGTTCCACCCCTTCGCGTTGACGACGGTTAGCGTCTATGCCCTGGCCCCGTCCGCCGTCCTGTAGTCGCCAGAGCGCACCGCGGCCCCAATCATCGGGCCGGGACATGATCCGGGCGTTCGTGTCGATAACAGCAGTGGACCGTAGCGATTGGGGAAGAAAGGTGGGTGCCTTTAGCGCCTTGCAGCATGCCTCGCGGTTAGGAACGACTTCAAAACCACGCGCCCATCCTGGTATCCGAGCAGCTCGGACACCGCGCGTTCGGGATGAGGCATCATCCCCACCACATTGCCCTCACGGTTACTGATACCGGCGATGTTGTCGTGCGAGCCGTTCGGGTTGCTCTCTGGTGTGGTCTCCCCAGCCGCATTGCAGTAACGAAAGACCACCCGCGGTGCTTCGCCCTCGGCGGGTACATAGCAGCCCTCGCCATGCGCCACGGGAATGCGCAGAACTTGCCCGACCCTCGCCCCACTGGAAGCAACCGCGTCGGTCGTCTCCACCCGGAGCAGCACGTCGCGGCAGACGAACCGTAACCCTACGTTGCGAACCAAGGCTCCCGGCAGCAGCCCACACTCGCACAGCACCTGGAACCCGTTGCAGATGCCGAGGACCGGCGTCCCTTCGCGCGCCATCTGTTGCACCGACTCCATGGCGGGTGAGAACCGTGCAACCGCCCCGCAGCGCAAATAATCGCCGAAGGAGAACCCTCCGGGCAGGATCACGGCATCGAAACCGGCCGGGATCGACTCCGCATGCCACACGTACTCCGATTCGTGGCCGAGCTTTCTCACGGCATGAAATGCATCTTGGTCGCAGTTGGACCCCGGAAAGCGGACGATGGCAACCCTCACGGCGTCGTCACTTCGATGGAGTAGTCTTCGATCACCGGGTTGGCGAGGAGCTTGGAACACATCTCACGCACCGCCTGCTCGTCCCCACCATCCATCTCGAACTCGATGAGCTTGCCGATGCGCATGTTGGAGACGGTGGGCCAACCCATGCGATGCAAGGCGGTCTCCACGGTGCGTCCCGCCGTATCGAGCAAAGCGGGTTTCAACCTAACATACACCCTCACTTGGGCCATGCACCGATTGTGGCACAGGGGGCCGAGCCCACTCACAGCCTCTGCTATAATCCCCAGTAGGAAGGGAGCTTTGGCCACACGCACTCGAAAGGCACCCGCGGTCCGCAAGGATGCGAACAAGCGGAGGAAGACGCATCGCGACGTCGGAGCGATCGTGCTGTTCCTCGCAGGCGTTGTCGTGGGTGGCGGGCTCCTGCTCGCGGACCGCGGCGTCGTCGGCCAGGCCGCTGCGGACTTATTCCGACTGCTTTTCGGTGTAGGTGCGTGGCTCGTTCCCCCTGCGCTATGGATGCTTGCGTGCGCCGTGGCCTTTGGGCGGGAGATACGCCTACCTAGCTTCACCGGCGGTCTCGTGCTGATGGTGCTGTGCGTACTCGGGTTCGCGGCACGCAGGGACGTCTTCGGTTCGTGGTTCGACCCGGAGACCCTGATGACCGGCGGCGGGTACGTCGGGGCGGGTCTTCGAGCGGCCCTGCACTTCGCGATTGGGGCTGCTGCGCCCGTAGCCATCGGAGCCATCGGCGTACTGGGCCTCGTCACCGCGACCTCGTTCCCGCTCTTCTCGCTGGTAGAGCGTGGCGCAATCGGCCTCTACACACGGCTGTCCACCGTGGTGCGTCGCAAACGAGCCGCGAACGGACTTCGTCCTGCACCGAACGGAACCCGTAGCGTTGCCGCTCGACTACGTCCAAATAGCGAGACGACGGTCGAGCCCACCGAGACCGCACTCGTCGAGATGCCCGCCTCACGAGAACGCCCCAAGCCTACGATAGCAGAGCCACCGAAGCCGCCGCGGACGCCTCCTGCCAACCTCGAGGGCGAGAAGCGCGAGGGCTACGTGCTGCCGCCCTTGTCCCTTCTTCACGATGCCCCGCCTGCGGACAAGGCCGGCATCAGCGAGGTGGGGAAGAAGATCGAGGTGCTGGAGACCACGCTGGAGGAGTTCGGGATCGAGGCAGACGTCGTAGAGGTGGCCCAAGGGCCGACGGTGACACGCTACGAGATTCGGCTGGGGCCCGGGATCAAGGTGCAGAAGATCGTCAGCCTCGCGGACAACCTCGCGATGAGCCTTGCGGCTATCGGGCTGCGCGTCGAAGCTCCCATCCCCGGCAAATCGGCCATTGGCGTGGAGGTCCCGAACGACAATCCCGGCAGCGTTTCGCTGAAGGAAGTGCTTGCGCGCAAAGAGGTGATGGGGCATCCGGCGCGCCTGCTGATCGCTCTGGGCAAGGACGTGTCGGGGGAGGCTCGATACGCCGACCTCGCGAAGATGCCTCACATCCTGATCGGCGGCGCCACCAACGCGGGGAAGAGCGTGGCGCTGGCATCTTTCATCGCAACGCTGCTGATGCGCAATACGCCCAAGGATGTTCGCCTCGTTCTGATCGACCCCAAGCGCGTTGAGCTGTCTCTATTCGATGGCATCCCGCACCTGATGTGCGGGGTGGTCAAAGAGGTAAAGAAAACAGCCTCTGTGTTCAAGGCGCTGCTGAACGAGATGGACCGCCGCTATGACGTGCTCTCTTCCAAGGGTGTGCGCAATATAGACGGATACAACCAGAAAGTCTCCTACAATGAGCGTCTGCCTTACATCGTGGTAGTAGTAGACGAGCTGGCCGACCTGATGATGCAGCAAGGCGCCGAGATCGAACACTGCATCTGCCGCCTGGCGCAGCTCGCACGTGCCACTGGCATCCACCTCGTACTGGCAACGCAGCGCCCATCGGTGGATGTCATCACTGGGACTATCAAGGCGAATATCTCCAGCCGAATCGCCTTTGCCGTATCCTCGGCCATTGACAGTCGCACGATCTTAGACGGGACGGGAGCGGAGAGGCTGATAGGGCGTGGCGACATGCTTTACCTGCCGATTGACGCCTCCAAGCCAATGCGAATCCAAGGGTGCTTCATTTCGGAAGCCGACATCTCCGCAATCGTAGATCACTGGAAGCAGCAGGAGGAGCCGAGCTACCTGTTGACACCGGTCGAGACCGAGGGAACCTCGTCGAACGGCGTGGACGAAAACGGCGATGACGACCCGTTATACATGGAAGCGGTGCGACTGGTGGTATCTGCCGGTCAGGCCTCGACCTCCATGCTGCAGCGAAAGTTCAAGATCGGCTATCAGCGCGCCGCGAGACTGGTGGACATGATGGAGCAACGCGGCGTTGTCGGTCCTATGGACGGCCCACGTCCCAGGGAGATTCTGATCTCACGGTCGGAGTGGGCCGAGCTGTACGGCGAGCAGCTGTAGTCGACGATCTCTTCCTGCCTCTCACCGTCCCCGGTGCTCGAGGGGCTCCGACTAGCCAGCCTGGGCCTGAGCCCCTATCTCCTGTCACTCGCAGTGGTGAGGGGCCTCGTCACGCCGCGGCAGGCCTCAGCAGGGGTGGGCAGCCGAGGAGAGAAACGATCGGCGGCAGGATCGCATCATGCTTACCACTGCAAACGCATTCGTCTCATCGCTCGCTTCCTACTGCGCCGACCACTTGCTGGAAGAGAAGCTGCTGCTCGCCCCGCGCAGCCGCATCGGATGGCAGTGGGTGGACGCCACGGTGCTTACCGGCGTCCCTGTGGCGAATATGCGGGTGCGAACCGTGTACGGCCTGGCTCGCGACATACTCGGGGGGCAAACCTCGGGCCTGACGCTGCTCCCGTACGAGGCCGGGCCCATGCTGGTCGAGCGCGCTTGGGCAAACCTTCCTCCGAACGGTTACCTGACCTCGTTGGATCCCGGTTTCGGGCTCTTCGAGCGGGCTTACGAGACAGTGCGGACGCTTCGAGTAGCGGGTGTGGATCCGGGCGAGTTGGGTGAGCCTGCCTTCGAAGTGCCGACCAAGGGCACCGAGCTGCGAGCGCTTCTCGATGCATACGTGCGCGAGCTACACGGGGCAGGCTTGGCCGACCATGCCGACCTGCTGAGGGCCGCCCGCGCCGCACTTCCCGCTGCTTTCCCGGACCGTGTCACCGTGCTCGTTCCCGCCGACTTCAGCGAGCGGCTCGGCCGTCTGGAGCGCGAACTGCTCGAGGCGATTCCCGCTCACCGGGTGCACGCGCTGGATGTGGACGGCCCAGGCCCCCTGGGCTCGCCATACCAGGATCTGGAATTGCTTCGGTATCTTGCCGAGCCGATGAGCGCGCCGCGTTCCGCAGGCGATGACAGCGTGCGGTTCTTCCACGCCATGGGTGAGGAAGTAGAAGTGCGAGAGGCCGTACGCCGAGCTTTCACCGACGGCCCGCTGGACACCACGGAGATCCTGTATTCCACCTCCGACCCCTACCTGCCGTTGCTCATCGAGGTCTTCTGGCGGATGCAACCAGAGGGCACCAGCGAGTTGCCAGCAACCTTCGACGAGGGCATCCCTTGCCAGTACGCCAGGCCGGGTCGGGCGCTTCGCGCATGGGCGAGTTGGGTGCGCGAAGGGCATCCTCAGCGCACCGTAACCGCGATGCTGCGAGAGGGACTTCTCCGGCTGGACGATGGAACGACCCCACACGCCGCAGCAAAAGCTTTCTCCGAGGCGACCATCCTGCGCGGAATCGACCGATACCGACCCAGGATGGCGAAGTTCCGGCGGTCGCTCGGGCTACGCTCGTTCGAGGGCGAAGCGGAGGTAGAGGACGAGGAACGGGGCCCTCGAGTCCCCTCATGGCGTCCGAACGACTGGGAAGCTGCGGAGGCAGCAGTAGAGCGATTGCTGGCTGTGACTCCGCCACCTGGCGCGGCGACGGAGCAGGTGCTGGAATGTGCACAGAGTTTCCTGACCGAGGTGTGTGCATACCGCAACGAGTTGGACAACTACGCGCGAGAGCGAATGAAGGGGGACATACGAAGCCTGCAGATGACACTGACAGCGATAGGCTCTGCAAGTACGCTGTTCGACGTGTGGGCTTGGTTGGACGCTCTGCCGGAAAACTCGCGGATCAAGGGCGAGGGGCCGAGGCCGGGACGGGTGCATTGCGCACCGCTATCGTCTGGCGGCCACTCCGGCCGGACGAACACGATCATCTTGGGGTTGGACGAGAGCCGCTTCCCTGGACGGCTCTATCAAGACCCCCTGCTGCTCGACGCAGAGAAGCAGGCGCTGTCCGAACATATGTCTACGGCGGCGCAGAGAGTTCGCCTGAGGCTTGCGGAGTTCCAGCGCCTGGCTGCGCGGCTGCGCGGGCGCGTGACGCTCGCGTTTAGCAGTATGTCGCTGGAGGACGGGCGAGAGCAATTCCCCTCGTCGGTGTTCCTGGATGCTTACCGACTCGTCCGCGGCCCTCGCGATGCGGAAATGCGCGTGGTGATGGAGAAACTCGGGCCTCGTGTGGGCTTTGCTCCGGACGACGAGGGCCGTTGCTGCAGCATGAGCGAGTGGTGGCTCTGGCGTTGTTGTGCCACCCCCGACCCTACCGAGGCCACCGAAGCGCTGTGTGCTGCACACCCGAACCTCGAGTTCGGACTCGAGGCGCGAACTGCCCGTGAGAGCCCGGACTTTACGCCTTACGACGGGTGCATCCCCAACCCGCCGCCCGTTCTAGACCCGCTGGCCGCGGAAGGACCTACCATGTCTTCCGGTGCCCTCGAGACTCTGGCGGCTTGCCCTTTACGCTACTTCTTCCGCCGCGTCTTGCGGGCCAAACCTCCCGATGCGGAGCCGGACCCCGACGAGTGGCTCGATGCCCTGCAGTTCGGGAGCCTGATGCACGAGGTGTTCGCGACCTTCGTGCGCGAGCGGATTGGCGGACCGCCGGAGACACTGGAGGAGGCGCGTGGCCGCCTTCGCGAGATACTGGACGAGCGAATCGCCCATCAGCGCGAGGAGTGGCCTCCGCCATCGGAAGCAGCAGTGGTGGAACAACGGCGGCGCATGGAGACGGTCTGCGAGGCCTTCCTGCAAGAGGAGATGGAACGGGACTCGGAGCCCGTGTACGTGGAGGTATCCGTGGGGCTCCCGCTGAACGCTCCGGCGAGTGGAGTGGATCGGCGCGAGCCCGTGTCGGCACCCATACAGGGCCGTACGCTGCGTCTCGTCGGGCGGATCGACCGGATAGACCGGACGGGCGATGGCTACCTGCTGCTGGACTACAAGACGGGCAGTGATAGGCGTTTCCGTGACCGGAAGACGTATGAGCAAGGCAGGATTCAGCAGCCGTTGGTGTACGTGCACTTGGCGGAGGGCGTGCTAGGACAGAGACCGGTGTCCTTCGCCTATCTTTTCCCCTCCGGACGCGGAGACGACGTGCGTTACGTGTGGCCCGCGGAAGACCTACTGTCGTACAGCGAACAGATCGTGGAACTATGCAGGCTGGCTGCTTCCGGCGCCTTCCCTGCTACGAACGACCACGACGATTGCGAGTACTGCGACTATCAGAGGGTGTGTGGAGACCACGAAGCCGTGGTCGAGCGCTCAGCGAGGAAACTACTCAATCCCGAGAACCATGTCCTCGCACCGATGCGACGATTGAGAGGTGTGAATGAAGCCACCTCGTGATCAACTAGAACGCGACCGCATCGAGCAGGTGTTGGATCGGTGCCTTTTGGTGGAGGCCTCGGCAGGCACGGGAAAAACGCGCTCCATGGTTCGACGCATGGTGACGCTACTGCGAGCGGGGGAGTGCCCCATCGAGACGCTGTGTGCAGTCACGTTCACTCGCAAAGCCGCTGCTGAGCTACGCGACCGTTTTCGGCTAGAGCTGTATCGGGCATCCAGGGAGGCGACTGACAGCGAGGCAGATCGGCTCTCCGCCGCGCTTGCTGGCCTGGATGCCTGTTTTATTGGCACGATTCACGCTTTTTGTGCTCGTCTGCTACGCGAGCGGCCCGTCGAGGCACAGGTGGACCCTGCCTTCCGCGAAATCGAACCGGACGAGGACGAAGAGCTTCAGATGGAGGCCTGGCGGGCGTATGCCGAGCGGCTGCACGCGACTGATGACCCGCTGCTAGCAGAGCTGAGTGCGGTAGGTCTGACGATGGGGGGGCTCCGGTCTACCTTCCGTCGCTTCGCCACCTACCCGGACGTGACGAGCTGGCCCGCGGAGAGTGTGGAGTTAGGTGATCTGTCGGAAGTGGCTGCTGCTCTCTCCGACTATGCGCGGCACATGCAGACGATTGCGGCGAACTTCCCGCCGAGTCCGTCCGGTGATGACTTGGTGCATCTCTACCGGACGGTCCCACGCATGTTGCGCTCCCGCGACCTAACGAACCCGGCAGACCTGATGTTCGTGTTGGAACGCTTCGAATCGGGCCGAACACCCACACAAAAAGACTGGCCGCACGGCAAAGAGGTGGCGAAGGCGGAAGGTGCTAGGTATCAGGAGTTCCAACAGACGATTGCTCTGCCAGCGCTCGAGCGGTGGCGCGCACACCGCTATCCCGTGTGTATCAAAACTCTTCATGGGGCGAAGGAGGAGTACGACCGGCTCCGACGCGAGCGCTGCGTGCTGAACTTCCAGGATCTACTACTGCGCGCCGCCTCCCTGTTACGTGACAAGCCGCATATCCGCCGGTACTTCCGCAAGCGGTTCACGCACCTATTGGTTGACGAGTTTCAGGACACCGATCCGATCCAGGCCGAGGTGATGATGCTGCTAACAGCAGACGACCCCGCGCAGCAGGAGTGGCGTCACTGTCGGCCCGTTCCCGGCTCGCTATTCGTAGTAGGCGATCCGAAGCAGTCCATCTACCGATTCCGTCGCGCCGACATCACCACCTATGAGCAGGTGAAGAAGCTGATAGTAGCCGGTGGGGGCGAAGTAGTAACGCTCCGTGCCAACTTCCGCAGCTCGCCCGAAATCGTGGACTGGGTCAACGCGACGTTCCGCCCGCAGTTCGAGGCGCACGACAGTTCCACTTCGCCCGTTTACACGCGGATGGAAAGCATGGGAGACCCCGATGGCGAGCCCGCTGTGTTCTCGGTCGAGATCAGGAAAGACGGGAGAAAGGCTGACGTCGCCGAGCACACGGACCGCATCGCCAACTACGTGGCAAGCGAGATTGGCGGTGACCGGGCCGCGGCGTGCGACTTTCTGCTGATCACGCCGGACAAGAAACATATCTCTCTCTACTCCGCCGCGCTCCGTGCCGCGGGGGTGCCGAACGAGGTCACGGGTGGCGCTGCGCTTCGGGCCGTTCCTCAGGTGAGGCTGCTTTCGGATCTGGCGTGGGCCCTCGCCGAGCCGGACAACCCGCTCGCCACTCTGGCCGTGCTCCGTGGTGAGGCCTTCGGGCTGTCCGATCCCGATCTGTTCGAGCACGCGCGAGCAGGAGGGGAGTTCTTGTTTGGAAAGCCCGGAAAGACCGAGTTCGTGAAGGCGTGCTTCGAGCGACTAAACCAATATGCGGACTGGGCATCCCGCTATCCCCCTGCCGTTGCGCTGGAGAAGGCTTTGGAGGATTGCGGCGTGTGGGCACTCGCAGCAAACGACGAAGACGGAAGTCGCCGTGCGGGGAGCATCGGCAAGGCGCTGGCGCTGGTTCGCAGCGGTGTCACGCAAGATTGGACGCTGCTTGCCACCGCGGAGCGACTGCGCCGGCTAGCAGAGGGCGAGGACGAACAGGATGCCGTTGCCGCCGTGCATCCAGCGCAACCGCCCGCGCGTGTGATGAACCTGCACCAGGCGAAGGGACTGGAGGCCGAGCAGGTGTTCCTCGCCGGTACGGGTGGGGCTCGTGACCACCCGGCTGATGTGCACATCGACCGAACCGACGTCGAGCCACGAGGGTACATCGTGGTCACCGAGGAACGTAGATCCCAGAACCAAACGTTGGCCCACCCGTCGGGCTGGCCGCAGTACGCGGAGCGGGAACACGCGTTCCTGCAAGCCGAGCGCACGCGACTTCGCTATGTGGCCGCCACGCGGGCGAGGTCCAAGCTATTCATCGCGGCGGAACGCACGCAAAAGGGCTTCTCCAAGAGCTCGCTTTGGAGCGCGATCCATGAGGCGAGCGAGGGTCTTCCGGAGATGGCGGAGCGGCAACCGGTGTATGTCGACTCGGATGCCGAGATGCGGCGGGTCGGCGTCCACGAGCCTGCCGAGGCGGCGGGGCGCATACGAGAACGTTGCGAGCAGGCGGTCAAGCCGAGCTACGAGAGTGTTGCCGCCAAGCAGCAAGCGGTGGGGGCGGTGTGGCTCCCTCCGTCGGGTGACGACACCGGGATGCGATGGGGCTCTGCTATTCACCGGCTGCTGGAGCGTGCGCTGGGTGAGCCTGCACTGGACCTTCGTATCGCGGCGACGGAGGCACTGGTCGAGGAAGATCTCTCCCTCGATGGGTTGGACGAGGCAGTGGAGACCGTGAGCGCGGCGTTGCAGTCGGACCTGATCCAGCGCGCGAGGGCAGCGTCATCCTGCTACCTCGAGTTTCCGTTCTCTTATCTGGAGAGCGAGGAACCGATGCCTCGCATCGTGCGAGGCGTGATTGACCTCGTATTCCGGGAGGACGAGGGCTGGGTGGTGGCCGACTACAAGACCGATGCCGTCCCCGCGACGGGACCCGGGGCACTAGTGGAAAAGTACGGGCCGCAGATTCGGGCGTACGCGGCAGGCTGGCGCCAGATTGTCGGTGAAGAGGTCATAGAAGGCGGGCTGTACCTGACCAAGACACGGCAGTACGTCCAAGTGCCGCTGCAGGCAGACGATTCGTGACTCCATGTCACTCGCGGAGGCCGTACGCCAAGGGACTGGGTTCCCGCCTTCGCGGGAATGACAATCAGTTGCACAGTGAGGGCCCTAAGCCGTCATTCCCGCGAAGGCGGGAATCCAGAAGTGCGCCCTGAGACGCAGTGATGGCAGGGCCCGAGGCCAGCGCGACCGACCGCGCCTCGGTGCACCTTCCGTCGGTCACAACCTCCATGCCCTGGCCCGCGTCCGCCGACATACAGACACCGAACGCAAACCGTGGACCCGAGTGCCGCGCCGGGATATGATCACCTTGTCGAGACCTAGGCGGCATGCATCTTCCCTCCTTCGTCCCTCGTAACACCTCGGTGGCCTGCGGTACGTCCCACTCGCACGGCGCACGCGTTCTGGAAGCGGGTACGCTTCGGCACGCGTAACCGGTTCGATGTCGCGGTTCGCGCAGTCGCGAGACCGACGTACCGGAACGGGTCGCAGGCTGAAGGGTAGGCAGACACGCACAAGCGTAGGGGGTACGTGAATGAGAGTTTTGCTCGGTAGTAGGCTCGGCATCGTGGCCGCTGCCATCTTCATGCTGTTTGCGCTCCTCGGCTATGGCCAGGACAAGGTAACGCTGGCCGTCAAGGCCGACGAAGGGCGCGAGGCACGCTATTCCACCAAGATGACCATCGAGCTGGAGGTCGCTGGGCAGAAGCTCAGCATCGAAAGCACGCAGGTCCAGAAAGTCAAGTTCACCAAGGTCGCTCCGAACGGCGAGATCACCATGGAACGCACGGTCGAGTCCCGCGAGATCAAGATGATGGGCCAGACCATGCCGGACGAAGACAGGGATGACGAAGCGGACACCGTCATTGTCCGCCCGAACGGCACACTGGTGAGCTATAAGGCTGCCAAGGACGAAGGCGAAGAGGCCAAGTTCGCCGTTCGGCTCTTCGCCGCAGGCAACCCGGTCTTCCCGGATAAACCGGTGGGTGTAGGCGACAAGTGGACGCACGAGTTCAAGGCGGACGCTGCCACCGGTCAAGAAGCTGCGATTGCGGAGTTCGAGGTGCTGGGATTCGAGACCGTGCAGGGAGTGGAAACGGTCAAGATCAAAATGGTGTATCGCGAGACGTCCAGCTCTCCTGCCATCACTGCCACTAACACGTTTTGGGTCGAGAAGTCGTCGGGCGATGCCGTGGTAGGAGAGTTCGAGGCACAGAACATCCGCTTCGGGGACGCCCCCGAAGGTGCACTTGCCACCGTGAAGGGCCGCACGGAGCGGACGAGCGGAAGCCCGCTCGCGGCCGACGAAGGCAAGACCACCTCGGAGCCCAAGAAGGAAAAGAACATAGACGAGACCGTAAAGGACTATGAGAAGCTGGACGGTCTCTTCCCCCTGTACCGCAAGCGCGAGGCGGGGCGAACCACGCTGTATATGGAAATTCGCGAGGACCAGCTAGACAAGCTGGTGATGCTGCAGGCCACTGCGAGCACGGGAACTGCTGACCAGGTGGTTGCAGGCGACCCGATCAACGACCTGATCTTCAAGTTCGTCCGCATGGACGAAGACCGCATCGTGCTGCTTACGCCGAACATCGCCTTTCGAGCGGATGAGAGTTCTCCCATTGCGAAAGCTGTCAAGCGCTCGTTTGCCGATGCATATCTCGAGGCGTACAAGATCGAGGCCAAGCAGGAAGACCGAAAGAGCGTGCTGATCAACGTCAGCGACCTATTCCGAGGTGACATCGCAGGCATCAGCCAGCTCTTTTCCGGCGGTGGATTGTCCATACCGGGTCTCGGCGGTGGCGGTGGCGGGTACTCGATGGATCGTGACAAGACGTACATCGCTACGCTGAAGAACTTCCCGGACAACCTGTACGTGGAAACCATGTACCACTTCACCAGGAGTGGTAGTGGTGGGGGCGGACTTGCTTCGCTGCTCTCCAGCTCCACCTTGGCCGATCCACGCAGCATCCCGTTCAAGGTGAACTACAACCTGTTCATGCTGCCGGACAGCGGCTACGTGCCGCGGCTCTTCGACCCGCGCGTCGGTTACTTCTACACCAGCTATCAGGATTTCACCAAGGATCGACAGCTGGACCAGCAGGTAAACCTCATCTTCCGGTGGCGGCTGGAGAAGCAGGACCCGGGCGCGCCGCTATCGCCCCCGAAGAAGCCCATCGAGTTCTGGTTGGACAATGCCATCCCGCTCGAGTATCGCGACGCGGTGCGTGACGGCATTCTCTCATGGAACCGGGCCTTCGAGAAGGCAGGCTTCAAGGACGCTATCGTCGTGCACCAGATGCCGGACGACGCGGACCGTGACCACGCGGACATGCGATACAACACGATCCGGTGGGTGGCTTCGCCAGATGCAGGATACGCAGTTGCTCTGTTCCGTGTGAACCCTATCACGGGAGAGATCCTCAACGCGAACATCACCGTGGATGCGAACATGACACGGTTCATGAACGTGGAGCGTGAGCGCATCGTCGAGCCTGCGAACTACTTCGAGGACAACCATGGCGACCACCTCGATGCCCATGGACCCTTCCGGTGCAGCATGGGTCAGCAGATGATGAAGCAGGCCCGCTTCGGCTTGATGGCTCTCAACATGCTGTCGCTGTTCAACCCTGCTGTAGACGAGCAGGAGTACATCAAGGCGGTCATCGCCTCCACCGTGTGCCACGAGATGGGTCACATCCTGGGTCTACGCCATAACTTCGCAGGCAGCACCGAGCTGACCCTGGAGCAGTTGAAGGATGCGGGTACGGTGTCACGGTACGGCACGTCGGCCTCCATCATGGACTACATCCCGTTCAACGTCTCCGCGCTAAAGCAGCCGAATACCCCATACTGGCACTGGTGGCCCGGTACCTATGACGAGTGGGCTATCGTCTACGGATACACGGACTTCGGCGCGAAGACGCCGGAGGCAGAAAAGCCGCAGTTGCAGCGTATCGCCTCGCAGTGCAATGCACCCGGACACGCGTACCAGTCGGACGAAGCAGCGGACAACATTGACCCCAGAGTCGGCAGGTTCGATCTGGGCAAGGAGCCGCTCGACTACTACGCTCGCATGATGCAGGTGTCCCGCTACATGCTCTTCAATCTGGACAAGCGCTCGCCGAAGAAGGGTCAGAGCTTCTATGAGTTTACTCGCGACTTCAGCTTCCTGCTAGGTACTTATGCGCAGGCAGCGGCGGGAGCATCTCGCTACATCGGCGGGTTGTCTCGAAACAACAACTTCCGCGGCGACCCGGGCGAGCAGCCGACCATCGCGCCGGTGCCGGGAGCCTTGCAGAAGCAGGCATTGGATCTGCTGAACACCTATGTGTTCGCTGAGAACGCATTCGCCTTTCCCAAGCATTACTACACTCGCTTCGCGCCGAATCCGAACGCCGACCTCCTCAGCTCGTTCATGAGCGGTTCGGACGACTACCCGATTCGCGACCGCTTCGCGAGTATCCAGAGCTCTGCGCTACGCCGGATCTTCGGCACGAACACGCTGCGCCGCATCGCTAACACAGAGTTCAAAGTGGGTGGTGGCTCGGATGTGCTGACGATGGCGACCCTGTTCCAAAGCGTGACCGCGAAGGTATGGTCGGAGTTAGGCTCCGGCAGCGAGATCGCGCCTCTACGACGGCAGCTGCAGCGCACTCACCTCGACATACTGCTCGACCTGTTCCTGGACAGCGGGGGCACGGCGCCTCCGGACGCCAGGCTTCTGGCGGGTCACCACCTTCGCGCTCTGCGTGAGCGTATCTCGGCAGCCGAGAAGACCGCGAAGGGCGAATACGCACCGATCCACCTAGCAGAGTGTCGTATGCGCATTGACCGCGCATTGAACGCTCAGCAGGTGATTGGTCTTCCCGCACCGTCTCGCACCCCGAGCCTGCTGGAGCAGCTGCTGGGCGGTAGCTCCTCCGACAGGCGGTAGTACCCGGTAGGATCGTTATGCCCCACCACTCGCGGTGGTGGGGCATAACTGCAACCGTTACCCCTCGGGCGATGTCCGCCATTACTTGCACGGGGCTGACCAGAACAGTGACAAGGAACGCTGAGCCGGTTCGTCATGCTGAGCCTGTCGAAGCATGCGTCCGGGAGCCGCGCACGTGACATCTGAACGTGACAAGGTGCGGCATGCGGTTGCATGCGTCGGCGGCCTCAGCATGACAGTAGAATGTCGTTGCTCGGATGATGAACCAGGCATGTGAACCCTCGCCTCGGTCCTCTGCCTTGGGAAGGGAGAGGGAGGGAGCTAGTTTGCCACGATGTTGACCAGTCTGCCGGGGACGACGATCACTTTGCGAACGGTGACGCCGGCTAGGTGGGGTGTCACCTTGGGATGACCGAGCGCGAGCTGCTCGAGGTCTGAGTTCGATGCCGATGCAGGCGCCGAGAGCGTCGCGCGCAGCTTACCGTTCACTTGCACGGCGATGGTCACCTCGTCCGCGGCTGCCACGGCCTCATCATAGACAGGCAGTTGGTCGAGAAAGAGAAAGCCCGTAAAGCCATACCGCTCCCACAGCTCGTCCGCGATGTGTGGTGCGATGGGTGAGAGCAGGCGCATGAAGGCCTCCACCGCCTCGCTGAGCGCAACTCGGTGCTGTCTCTCTGGGGTGCCCACCTGAACGAAGTCTGCGATGGCGTTCAGCCACTCCATCATCGCCGCGACTGCCGTGTTGAACCGAAAGTCCCGGATATCGTCGCACACGCGCTTGATGGTAGTGTGTGTCTTCCGTCGCAACTCTCTGGAGCGATCGTCGAACTCGTCTCCCAGCAGATCACGCCACTCACGGATGAAGAGCGGGCGAGCCTGCCAGAACAGCCGCCAGACCCGGCCGAGGAACCTGTTAGCACCGACGATCCCTTCGGTGGACCACTGCACGTTCATGTCGAACGGGGCGACGAACAGCTCGTAGACACGCAAGGCGTCTGCGCCGTACTCGTCTACGACTTCCTCCGGAGTCACCACGTTGCCTTTCGACTTAGACATCTTCTCCCACTTCCAGATCACCTGATCGGAGGGAAGCCTCTCGGCCTCGGGGCGCGAGATCAAGATGCCTTCTTCGCCCACTCGCAGGCGCTCGCCCTCGCGCGGACGGCGATAAGGGGTCTGCGCGAGAACCATGCCTTGATTGACGAGTCGCTCGAAAGGCTCCTGGAACGGCACCAGACCTGCGTCGTAGAACACCTTGGTCCAGAATCGCGCATACAGCAGGTGCATGACGGCGTGTTCGGCGCCACCCACGTAACAATCCACGGGGAGCCAGTAAGCTACCTTTTCGGGGTCCCACGCTCTTTCCTGATTGTGTGGATCCGCGAACCGCAGGAAATACCAACTGGAGCAGGCGAAACCACCCATGGTGTCCGTTTCCCTCTTCGCACCCCTTCCGCATCGAGGACAGGACGTGTCCACGAACTCCGGAATCGCTGCCAGTGGGGACTCGCCAGTTCCCGAGGGCTCGTAGTTCTCGACATCGGGTAGTAGCACGGGCAGCTGCTCGTCTGGCACGGCCACCTCGCCGCAAGAAGTGCAGTGAACGATGGGGATAGGCGCACCCCAATAACGCTGGCGAGAGATCAACCAGTCCCGAAGGCGATAGTTCACCTTTCGCTCGCCCAAACCGCGCGACTCGAACCACTCTGCCAATCGCTCCTTGCCTTCGTCCGATGGTAGCCCGGTGAAGTCCCCGGAGTTCACCATCACTCCATCGGCAGGCTCGGCCTCTGTGATAGGATCATTCGGGTTCTTGCCCGGCGGGCAGATGACACGTCGTATCTCCAGCCCATACTTTCGTGCGAAGTCGAAATCCCTTTCGTCATGTCCCGGCACCGCCATGATCGCACCCGTGCCGTAGCCCATTAGCACGTAGTCCGCCACCCAGATGGGAACGTGCTCCCCATTGACGGGGTTGATTGCATAGGCGCCGGTGAACACTCCGGTGCGTTCGCGCTCCGCTGCCATGCGGTCCATCTCGCTTACATGCTGTGCCTGTCGCACGTACTCCTCGACCGCCGCCCGACACTCGGGCGCTGTCACCTCGGCAACCAATGGGTGCTCCGGTGCAAACACACAGAAGGTAACACCGAAGATCGTGTCAATGCGTGTGGTAAAGGCGCGGAACGACTTACCCGTGCCTGCCACCTCCATCTGGAACTCCACGCCCTCGCTGCGCCCGATCCAGTTGCGTTGCATCATCTTGATGCCTTCTGGCCAATCGAGGTCGTCGAGGTCATATAGCAGGCGGTCCGCGTAGTCGGTTATCTTGAAGAACCACTGCGGTAACTGCTTCTTCTCTGCAGGCGAGCCACAGCGCCAGCACAAGCCGCCTTGGACCTCTTCGTTCGCTAACACCGTGCGGCAGGAGGGGCACCAGTTTGCCGGAGCGAACGAGCGATACGCGAGGCCGCGTCGAAAGAGCACGTTGAAGCACCACTGCGTCCACCTGTAATAGCTCGGGTCGCTGGAATTGATTTCGCGCGACCAGTCGTAGCCGATGCCGATCAGCTTCATCTGCCGCTTGTAGGTGGCGATGTACTGCGGAACGGTCTTTTTCGGGTGGCTCCGCTTCTGAATGGCTTCGTTTTCGGCAGGTAGGCCGAAGGCATCCCAACCCATGGGGTGCAGTACGTTGTGGCCTGCCATTCGCATCAGACGGCAGTACACGTCGGTCGGGATGTAGTTCCGACAGTGCCCCACAGAGATTCCCGCCCCGCTGGGGTAGGGAAAGAAGTCGAGACCGTATGCCTTCGGCTTGCCAGGATCTTCCGTGGTTCGGAAGATATCGGCATCTTCCCACCGGGACTGCCACTTCGGTTCGATGCTCTTCGGGTCGTATCGTTCGTCTGCTTCGGCCATTCCGTCTCCTCGGGCTCGATTGCCCCTTAAGTATGATGCCCCGCTGCTCGGACGGGCTAGAGGCGTCCTACGACGCTCGTGCCGTATCCAGGAGAAGGCATGGCTGGCCACGAATCACCGAAGAGCCATGACGGTATCGAGAATTTCTGCTGGGCTACTGCTTCTCGCTCTCGCTTACCTTCCCGTGTCGGGGCAGGATGCCATGCGCGAGGCCTACGAGCGGGCCGAGCGGTTCGCCTCGCCCGAGATGGGCAGGCTGGTTCGCGGGGCCTCCGTGCAGCCGCACTGGCTCGGCGACGGGCCGCGCTTCTGGTATCTCAACCAGTTCGGCGACGAGCGCGAGTTCATATTGGTGGACCCGGAGAAGGGCGAACGCAAGCCCGCCTTCGACCACGCGCGGCTGGCTGCGGCTCTGAGCGAAGCCACGGGCACCAAGCACGACCCGAAGAGGCTCCCCTTCTCCTCCATCATTCTGGAGCGCTACGCCGAGGAATACGGCACCGAGGTGACGTTCCGGGCAGGTTCGCAGTGGTGGAAGTGCCACCTCGGTTCCTATGCGTGCAGGGCCGTAGAGGCGCCTCGCAGCACGCCCGCGCGGGAGCAGCCACCGCGTCGAGGCGCGCTCCAGCCGAGGCGACCCGACGTGTCCCCGGACGGGAAGATGCGGGTGGAGGTGCGCGAGCACAACCTCTATCTGCGCGAGCTGCCCGACGGCCCGGAGACACCGCTGACCACCGACGGCGTGGCCGAGAACCGCTACGGAGAGGTTCGCTGGTCACCAGACTCGAGATACGTGGTAGCGCTTCGCACCCAACCTGGAGAGATCCTGCCCATGTACGCTGTCGAGTCCACACCGCCCGACTCGTTCCGCCCCAAGCTGCGCCAATACGGCTACGCGCTGCCGGGCGACAAGCTGGACGTGCACGAGATGTGGGTGTTCGACGCGCAAACAAAGAAAGGCGTGAGGGTGGACACCGACCCGATCGATTCAGGTGGCATGCCGGTGCTGCGATGGAAGGCTGACGGGAAGCGCTTCACCTACGAGCAGCCGTATCGGGCATTCCGCCGCGAGCGCGTGGTAGAAGTGGATGCGAGCACGGGCAAAGCACGTGCCATCATAGACGAGACCACCAATACCTTCGTATACCCACCGGTACGATTTATCCACTACCTGGACGCCACCAACGAGATTCTGTGGACGTCACAGAGGGACGGGTGGAACCACATCTACTTGTTCGATGCCGAGACCGGTGAGGTGAAGTCGCGCGTCACATCCGGCGAGTGGGTAGTCCGGCGAATCGATAAGGTGGACGAACAGTCAAGGCAGATCCTGTTCGCGGCGAGTGGACGAGAGCCGAACCGGGACCCTTATCTTCTTCACTACTACCGTGTGAACTTCGACGGTACGGGGCTGCTATGCCTGACGCCGGGAAACGGCGATCACACCATACGCTTTTCTCCCGACGGCAAGTACTACATAGATACCTACTCCCGCGTAGACATGCCCCCCATCACGGAGCTGCGCCGAACCTCCGATGGATCCCTGGTGTGCGTGCTGGAGAAAGCGGACGCCTCGGCATTGCTTGCCACCGGATGGCAGATGCCGGAACCGTTCGTAGCGAAGGGACGCGACGGCAAGACCGACATCTGGGGCGTCATATTTCGGCCATCCAACTTCGACCCGACACGCAAATACCCGGTGATCGAGGACATCTATGCGGGACCGCAGAGCTCGTTCGTGCCGAAATCCTTCAGCGCCCAACGTGGGATGCAAGGGTTGGCGGAGCTGGGGTTCATCGTGGTGAAGATTGATGGCATGGGTACGGCGAACCGCTCCAAGGCCTTTCACGACGTAGCCTACAAGAACTTGGGTGACAGCGGCTTCCCGGATCGCATCCTTTGGATGAAGGCGGCCGCTGAGAAGTACCCCTACATGGACCTGACACGTGTCGGTATCTATGGGTCGTCCGCCGGAGGCTATAACGCCGCGCGGGCCCTGATTGCACACCCCGAGTTCTATAAGGTGGCCGTGGCCATGTCCGGCAATCACGATCATAGGACCGACAAGGTGTGGTGGAACGAGCTCTGGATGGGGTACCCGGTCGGTCCGCACTACGCGGAGCAGTCCAACGTGGATCAGGCGGCGAAGCTGCAGGGCAAGCTGTTGTTAGTGCACGGAGAGCTGGACGATAACGTCAACCCTTCGGCTGCCACCATGCGATTCGCGGATGCACTGATCAAGGCGAACAAGGACTTCGACATGCTGATCGTGCCAGGTGCGGGCCATGGCTTCGGACCCTACGTGACACGTCGCATGTGGGACTATTTCACGCGACACCTGTTAGGTGTGGAGCCGCCACACGAGTATGTGATGAAAGGCCCGGCCGACAGCTCGTGCGACATCGTGATACGCAACCTGCTGGACAAACCGGTCACGGTGTATTGGGTGGAGGGCTCGGGGTCGCTGCGAAAGTACCACGACCTCGCGCCCGGGCAAGAGGTGCGTCAACACTCCTACGTGGGGCACGAGTGGGAGGCCCACGTGAACGGTCGCGCCGTCTCCTGGTATACGGTGTCTGCGAGCACGCCCGAGTGGGACATCGCGCCCGGAGGCTAGGGTGGTGTATGCGAGGAAGGTCGCGTTTCCGGTAGGACCGCTGTTGCTGCTATCGAACCGTGACGAACTGACGGGGGTGTACTTCGAAGATCACAGGCGCGGTCCCGTAGCTGCAGCCGAATGGGTGTTCGGATCGGACGTACCGATTCTCCGTCGAGCGGAGGAGCAGCTACGCGCATACTTTGACGGGGTGTTGCGGGAGTTCGATCTGCCGCTCTGCTTAGAAGGTACGGAGTTCCAGCGCGAGGTGTGGCATGAGCTGCTGGATGTCCCCTACGGGACTACCACCACCTACGGTGCGCTGGCGAGGTGCCTGGGCCGGCCGGATGCCGTGCGGGCGGTGGCGGGGGCCATCGCGAGGAATCCCATCTCCATCATCATACCATGCCATAGGGTGGTGGGAACGCGCGGCTGCCTTACCGGGTACGCAGGCGGCACCGACCGTAAGCGGTACCTTCTCGATTTCGAGTTACGTTGCTCCTAGCGCGGCAGCTAGGAGCACACGCGACGGATTGGGCCTTCCGTCGCCCAACACGCCCGCTTTCGAGGGGCCGCTCGTATCACAGCGGCGGGATGACGGTAAGGAAGGCGGGTACCCGCAAGCGGCTAGTAGTCCTCCGGAACGAGTCCGCTAGCCGGAAACCTACTTCGCACGGAGGAGGTACGTCTCACCGGCAATCGTATCGAACTGAATCACGCCTGGCTCGGGCTTGCGGGCGAGGACAGCTTGGCCGTCGCGCGTTACCACTACTTGCTGCCCTACCCTCACGTTCGCCACCCCACCTCTCGACGAGCGGATGGTGGCTTCCACCAGCTTCCCGTCCGCCCAGCGTGCGGACACCTCGAAGCCACCGCGCGCCCGCAGCCCGGAGAACGACCCGGTAGACCAAGCAGAGGGCAGGGCGGGTAGCAAGTGAATCTCTCCGAGGTGGCTTTGAAGCAGCATCTCGGCTATTCCCGCGGTAGCTCCGAGGTTGCCATCAATCTGGAAGGGCGGGTGGCAGCAGAATAGGTTGGGATAGGTGCCTCCGCGTGGGGGCGTGACAAGGGAGTCCTCGGACAGCGTGAGTGCTTTTCGGATCAGCGTATAAGCGTGCTCGCCATCGAGGAGCCTGGCCCACAGATTAATCTTCCATGCCATGGACCAGCCTGGCCCTTCGTCACCCCTCATATTCAGTGATTGCCTCGCGGCGTTCGCGAGATCCGGTGTCTTGTGGGGAGAGATGGTCACTCCTGGGCATACGCCCCACATGTGCGAGACGTGCCGGTGTTTGTCGTTCGGGTCGTCCAGGTCCTCGAGCCACTCCTGCAACTGACCGTGTTTGCCGATCTGCATAGGTGGTAGCTTCGCTCGCGCGGCCAGGAGCTTGTCTCGGAACTCGGCATCGGTCTCGAGAATGGTCGCTGCCTGGGCACACTGTGCGAGGAACTCGCTCAGGATCTGGGTGTCCACCGCCGGGCCTGCACAGATGCCCACGGGCTTCACGTAGGTACCATCGGGGTTCCACTTCCAGGCCTTGTCGCCCCCCGGACCGTTCTCCGGCGAGCTACTGGGGCACGTAACGAGCCACCCATACTTCGGATGCTCTATCAACGTGTCCAGGAAGAACTGCGCCGCCCCTTTCATGACCGGATACACCGTGGCCAGGAAGGCCTCGTCGCCCGAGAACTGGTAGCGCTCCCATAGGTGTGTGCAAAGCCATGCCGCCCCAGTGTGCCACGCGGCCCAGTACGCTCCGTGGATCGGTGCCGTCGCACGCCACAGGTCGGTGTTATGCCCCAGGACCCAGCCCGAAGCACCCCAGTTGCGCTTAGCGGTCTCCGCCCCCGCGATCGATAGGTCGCGGATCAGGTCGAATAGCGGCTCATGACACTCTGACAGGTTACATACCTCGGCCGGCCAATAGTTCATCTCGGCGTTGATGTTCGTGGTGTACTTGCAGCCCCACGCCGGGTTCATGTCCTCGTTCCACAAACCCTGCAGGTTGGCCGGCTGATCGCCGGGCCGAGACGACGAGATGAGTAGGTAACGGCCGAACTGGAAGTAGAGCGCCGGCAGTGCGGGGTCACGACCTTCGGCAAACGCGGCGAACCTCTCGTTGGTAGGCAGCGCCGAGTGGGTCGTTTCGCCCAGATCGAGTGTGACACGGCGAAAGAGCGTCCGGTGCGCGGCCACATGTTCCTCGCGGATGCGGTCATAGGAGCGAGAACCGGCCTCGGCCAGCGTGTCACGGTTCTTTGTCGAGGGGTCGCTCCCCCACTCCCGGAAAGTGCCGAAGTTGGTGGCGGCGGTAACCAGTAGCGTCACCGAATCGGCATTTCGCACTCGCAGCGTGTCGTGTTCCGATGTACGGACGAGCGACATGCCGCCACCATCGCTCTTGCTCACCAAGCGAGCTTCATAGACGACGCCCCCTGCCTCCGCGTACGATGCCGTTTTGCCGGACAAGATAATCGTGTCAGGCTTCTCGCTACTTATACGAAACTCAGCGTCGGTTGCATACTTCGTGTTGGTGCGACCGCGCAACGTTGCATCCACGGACACGGCACCAGGCTTGTCCGCTGTTATGCGCACTACCAGCACCTGATCCACCGGCGAGCAGAGGTACTCACGGCGGTAGCTGGTTTCCCCGACTCGATAGGTGACGGTGGCGATAGCAGTGTCTAGATCCAGCTCACGGCGGTAGTCGGTTACGGTGTCGTGCCCCGGAAACCATAGTTCGAGATCGCCGAGAGGCTGGTAGGATGCCATCTCCCAGGTTTTCGACATCATCTCCTTTTCGAAGAGTTCTTCGGCCTCGCGGCCCTTGCCCTCGAACACCAAGCGCCGGATCTCGGGAAGCGTGGCTGCGCCCTTGCCGGCTCCATGAGGGTCGTAGGGGCCCCCGGTCCAGACCGTATCCTCGTTCAAGCGAACCAACTCGTGCGCCGTGCGACCGTACACCATGCCGCCCAGCCGTCCGTTGCCGATGGGCAGGGCTTCGGTGAAGACCGCGGCGGGCGTGCGGTACCAGAGCAGGGTGGAAGCGGGATGCGGCTCGTCTCCCTGCGTGATGTGGCCGATGGTCGAGGCCATGGCAATCAATCCCCCTGTGGCGAGGAATGTACAGAGCATGTGTGCGGCTCCGATGCGGGCGATGCGAATGGTTTCTCCATTCGCCCGTGGCTTCCTTCTGGCGGCGCCGTTGCGGCTACGGGGGCGCAGCTACCGGTGGCGCGAGAGACCGTGGTTTTCTGGTTGTGGCGTCGCGCCGGTTCCCGAAGCATGCATTGACCGGCCAAATTTCGTCCGAGGGAAGATGGTGGGCGATACTGGATTCGAACCAGTGACTTCTTCGATGTGAACGAAGCGCTCTACCACTGAGCTAATCGCCCGACCTAGAAAGCCCGAATGGTGCGCGAGGGGGGACTCGAACCCCCACGAGTCTCCTCACATGCACCTCAAGCATGCGCGTCTACCAGTTCCGCCACCCGCGCGGGCAATCACGAAGTGTATCCGAAAAGCCATCTGGTGTCAAGCGCCGGGGACGGCAAACCATTCGCCGTTCGGAGGCCGGGCTGCTGGCGATGCGGATGTGCAGGCACCCGCATTCGTGGTTCCGGCGTCCTCGCCGGTCCGAGCCCATCGCCGAGACGGCGAAGCCACGTTCGCGCAGCCGACCCCGACGCCCCGGCCCAGAGCAACTCCATGGAGAGTCAGCCAAGAGACACCGCAGAACGGGCGCGTCGGGTGAACCAGAGCGCTCCTCGACCGTATACAGGAGGGTAGGGTGAAACCCGGCGCCGTGCCCCACAGGTGCGCGGCAGCGCGATCCGTCGGTCGGGCGAGTGTTCGACCGCCATCGTATTCCCCCGTTTCTGGGGGCGCGGCGCCACGAAGAAGCGGAGGAGTGAAGATGACCCGAAGACTGATCGTTGCCGCCGCGGTCCTGGCCATGGCCTTGGCCGTGACCGCCCCCGGCCTCGCCCAGGCTAAGAAAGCACCCGGCCCGAAGCCGCCGGACGGAATGGCCCAGCGGAAGTTCGACGCGGACACGTGGTTGCAGATGCTTACCAAGCATCTCGACCTCACCGCGAAGCAGCAGACCGCCATCAAGCCAATCCTCGCCAAGAGCATCGCCGACATGAAGAAGGTCGGGGCGAACACCAACCTTCAGCCGGATGCCAAGCGCACGCAGATGCAGAACATCCGCCAGAACACCAACGCCGCCATTCGCAAGCATCTCACTGCAGAACAGCAGAAGAAGTTCGATCAGATGGGTATGCGACTCAGGGAGCGCGCCGGAGGTGTGGGGAAGGCCCCAGGCAACAAGCCATCCGGTAAGCCGACCGGCAAGGGGGCCTAAGCCTGCAGCCGTGACCTCCAGGCCGGCCTCGTAACGTTTCTCACCACGCTGTCCTGTCCTTCGACGCCGCAGCACGTGCTGCGGCGTCGCGTTCTTTGGCAGGCCCCCGCAGGTAGGGTAGCATCGGGCCAACCGATGACGGAAGGACCGGTGCCTGCAATGTCGCCTTCTCGGCCACTCTCGTTCTGTGCTGCGGTGCTCGCGCTCGCCGCCTCTGCTCCCGCTGACGTTCGACTGCCCAAGCTGTTCACGGACGGAATGGTGTTGCAACGGGATGCCCAGTTCCCCGTGTGGGGATGGGCCGACAAGGGCGAAAGAGTCGTTGTCGAGATAGGAAGCTCGAGGCGTACGACCACAGCGGACTCAGCGGGGCGCTGGGTTCTCACCATGCCACCCCTTGCGGCGTCCACGAAACCTCTGACATTGGTCGTGCAGGGTAGAAACCGCGTCGAGGTGGGCGACGTGCTCATCGGCGAGGTGTGGGTGTGCTCGGGCCAGTCGAACATGGAGTGGCCGGTGTCGGCTTCGGAGAACGCCGAGAAGGAAGTTGCCGAAGCAAACGACCCGCGAATCCGCATGTTCACGGTGGTCCGTGCCAGCTCACCCATCCCCGCTACCGACTGCGATGGGCGATGGCAAGCTGCTGGCCCCGAGACTGTCGGCCGGTTCTCCGCAGTCGGCTACTTCTTCGCGCGGGAGCTACGCAGAGCGCTCGGGGTGCCGGTCGGGATGATTAACGCGTCGTGGGGCGGCACGCCTGCAGAAGCATGGACTCCACTGCGCGAAATCGAGCGCGGCTCGGAGTTAGGGCCCCTGCTCGCTCGACTGGACGACAGTGGAGTTCATCCCGCGGCCAAGCCGAGTTACCTCTTCAACGGCATGATAGCCCCGCTGATCCCCTATCGCATTCGAGGAGTCATCTGGTATCAGGGCGAGTCGAACGTAGGCCGCGCGTGGCAGTACCGCACTCTGTTCCCTACCATGGTCCAAGGCTGGCGAAAAGCTTGGGGTCGCGGGGATTTCCCGTTCTACTACGTGCAGATAGCGCCCTATCGCTACAATGCGCCGGAGGCATGCGCGGAGCTTCGAGAGGCCCAGGCCCATGCGCTGCGCTTACGCAACACCGGTATGGTTGTCACCATGGACATCGGTGACGTGAACGACATCCACCCACGCAACAAGCAGGAGGTGGGGCGCCGGCTCGCATTGTGGGCCCTAGCGAAAGACTACGGCAAGAACGTCACATTCAGCGGACCGCTGTTCGAGAAGATGACAGTAGTAGGCCATGAAGCACGTATCAGTTTTCGCTATGCTGAGAAGGGACTCGCCACGTCGGACGGAAAGGCGCCTAGCGACTTTCAGATTGCTGGAGCCGACCGCAAGTTCGTGCCTGCGCACGCACGTATTGATGGTAGCCAGGTGGTGGTGTGGGCCGACGGTATCGAGCACCCTGTGGCAGTGCGCTATGCATGGAGCGACTTAGCGAATCCCAATCTGGTCAATGGCAATGGCCTGCCCGCCTCGCCGTTTCGCACCGACGACTGGCCCGCAGTCACGCGAGACGCCAAATAGGAGCCCGCAGTGTCCACGGCGCTTGGTGGCTGCGTCATGGGGGTTGGCGGTATGACGTAGCTCCCAACCGTCGGAGGCATAGGGTCAAGCTCTACGCAGCGTGATTGTCTGTACCTCGGGAGGGCAGAGGAAGCGGAAGTGGATGAATCCGGTGCCGACACCGCGCGACACGTACACGTGCGGCGCACGCGGATAGCCCAGCGCGCGGCGCACCTGGTCAGGGTAGAAGTGCCCCTCCGACCAACGCCACTCGAAGAGGCTGTGCGCCAGCAGCCCACCGACACCGGGAACGCGAACCTGCCCGCCGTGGGTGTGTCCGCACAGCACGAGGTCCACCTCGCCCACTATCGGATCCATCAACACCTGCGGCGCGTGGGCCAACAGCAACCGAAACCCGCTCGGGCAGTCTCTCAGGGCTGCCGAAAGGTCCGCCCGCCCCGTGTGTGGGTCGTCTACTCCTAACAAGGCGATCGCATCGCCCGACCGTATGAGCTGCAACCACTCGTTGCCTAGCATTCGCAAGCCGGCCGCTTCCATCTCCGGCACCGCCCGGGCGGTGTCCACCCACCGCTTGTGCTCCGCGTTGCCAAGCACGCCGAAGGCGCCGTACGTCACGTTAGCGGCCTGCACCAGCCGCGCGATGTTGTCGACCGCAGCGTTGGTGTTCACGATGTCGCCGCCGAAGAGCAGCAGGTCTGCCGGTTCTGCCAGGATGCGCGCGATCCGCGACTCCATGCTCGTCCAGCGGTTGCAGTGCAAGTCGGTGACGAGGTGGATGCGTGCGCCGTCCCAACCCTCGGGAATCCCACGGAGCCGAATGGAAAACCTCCGATGGAAAAGCATCGCGGGCTCTACCAAGCTGGCGTAGCCGAGCAGCCCGGCGAGAATGAACGTCCCGATCACTTTCGCGCCACCAACACGAGACTCACTCCCCACGGCAGATCGGTGCGGCGAAGGAGTCGGTTCTCCCAACGCATTAGCGCAAGCAGCACCCGGTTCGGCCAGTCGCCGAGCCACCACAGCCCCGTCCGCGACTTCCTACCCAGTATACGGCCTACCAGCCGAGCGATGGCGACGAGGGGAAAGAGGAAGAAGACAGCGTACGAGAGCCGCACGATCTCCAACCCCGACCGCTCCACGAGCGATCTGAGCCGGGCACGCCGGTACCGACGGAAATGATGAAGTGCGACGTCGTGCCCGCTCCATAGCAGGGGGTAGGCGGGTGTGCTGAGCACCAGTGTTCCGTTAGGCGACAGCACGCGCGCAATCTCTTTCAGAGCGTCTTCGTCATCCGACACGTGCTCTAGGACGTCCAGAGCGACCACGCACTCGACCGAGCCCGTGCGGAAAGGCAGGCGCTGCAGGTCCCCGAGCGCAAGAGCGCTCAGTCCCCTCTGCCTGCAGAAAGTCAGTGCCCGCTCGCTCAGGTCACAGGCGAAAACCGTACCGTGCGCCGAGAGATCACGCGCAGTAGCACCCGCCCCGCAGCCCACGTCCAGGATGCGTGCGTGTCGCGGCACGTGCATCCGCACGAACCCCACGCCGAGCTCGCGGCGAGCCACGAACCACCAGTAGCGGTCTTCCATGCGGAAGAGCCGCTCGTACTCTTCAGCGTTCATTGGGCTGAACGACGTAGCGGGCCGAGCCACGAGTGCGAAGCTTCAACAAGTCCCACGTCATCCGCATGCCGTCACGCAGCAGGTTGACTTTGGAGCCGGCCTGGTGCCTCCACACGATCGGCACCTCGGCGATCTCGTACTTCAGCAGTCTGGCTACGTACAGCGCCTCGATATCGAAGGAGAAACCATCGTAGGTGCAGCGCGAGAACACGTCCTTCGCTGCCTCGTGCGTGAACAACTTGAAACCGCATTGCGTGTCGTGAATGCCGGGCACACCCAGAAGCTGCACGAAGCGGTTGAAGGCCCGCCCCAGCCACTCGCGATAGAAGGGTTGGCGCACCTCCAGCCGGCTTTCTCGCAAGGGGCGAGACCCAATCGCGACGTCGGCTCCGTTCGCCATGGCTGCCTCCAGCTTCTCCAGCTCTTCGATGGGGGTTGCCAGGTCAGCGTCGGAGAGCAGCATCCGGTCCCCCTCGCAACTCAGCATGCCGTGACGCACGGCGTAGCCCTTGCCGCGGTTCGGGGTATAGGCCAGCAGGTCGAAACGGGGGTGGCTTTCTGCGAACGTCTGGACGATGTGCTCGGTACCGTCCGTGCTCCCGTCGCTCACCACGGTCACGCGATAGGATGCCCCGCGTCCGTCCAGGTACTCCGCCACGCGGCGCAGCGTGCCCTCGATGCGCGCCTCCTCGTTGTACGCGGGGATGATCACGGCCAGGCTGGGTCTGGGGCAGCTCAAACCAAGTTCACCTCGCGACCCAGTGTACTCCACAGGTCCGCGTCTGGTCAGTCCCGGAGCGGGACGCCGCGAGCGTCGTTGTCCACGGTGTTGAACGCCAGCATCATGAGGCCGTCGATGAACGACCACAGGTGCCCCGGCACGCAGAACGGCAGGCACGTGCACGGGATGTAGTAGTACAAGGGAACGCTCACGACGGTGACCACGAGTTGGAGGAAGCCGATGAGAAAGTAACCGAGGTACAGCCGCCCCGCACCGGGCAGGAACATGTTCAGCACCCCGGCGGCCACGCGGCTCCTGCCCGTGGGCACCGAATACTCGACCGGTTCGTACGAGCCCGCCCTAACGTTCTGCGCGTCCGGGGCCGCCGGCGACGGGAACGGAGCCTGAGCCGACGTGCCGGGCGGAGGAGAAGGAGGTGTGAAGTGCGAGAACATCGCTGCCACCTCCGGGATGCTTCCGGCAGGCAACCACTCGGCCATCCCCGGCTTCCACATGAGCGTCTGGCGAGTGATGATGTTCCCCTCTACCAGGTTTCTTACCTGAATCTCGCCTATCGGCCCGATCTGGCCCTGACCGCTGATGTAGTACCACGAAGCCACCGCAACCACCCGACCTTAGAATCGTCAACAATAATACAGGGAGACCGCGCCTCGGATTGTTCGGCGCGTAGGGAATCCCGCGGGAACCCCAACCGTATTCGAGTCGTGACCGGTCACAATAGCGTTAACCGTCAACGGAGGTCGCCACGGTAATGTTTCGTACAACGTACCTCTTATTCCTGCTCGGCACGGCGGTCGTCGCCTCCCAGGCCCAAACGAACTGGCAGAACCCCAAGACGATGCGTCTGGTGGTCACCGAAAAGGGCGATCTGGTGACCGAGAAGCAGATCACCGTCTACCGCAAGGGCGCGCAGATGCGTATCGAGGGCACCTTCCCAGTCGGCGGCGCACTGGCCAAGACTCCGCACGTCCGTCTCATATCCGGCGAAGGCTCGTTCCTGTACGTCCCGAGTCTGAATGCTGCGCTTGCCGAACCTGGCGTGTCGGCGTCCGATCGAATCGAGGTCGCCTTCCCGGCGAACGTGAAGAAGGCGCTGTTCTCTGCCCCCGCATCCCTGCTTCAGAAGGAGCTTCAGCGACCGGCCAAGTTCGAAGGCGAAGATACGGTCGTTGGCCGAAAGTGTTACGTTCTCACTACCACCGACCCTCGGAGTAACGTTCACCAGGAGAAGCAGTGGATTGACCAAACGTACGGCCTCGTCCTTCGATACCACCGCATCGAAGCGGGCAAGGTCGTCTACTCGCGAGAAGTAACAGAGGCCACCTTCAACGAGCCGATGGAAGACACGCTGTTCGGTCTGCCGGAAGGGACTACGTTGGTCCAGGGCGGCGTGTCGGCCACGGCGCTCGAGAGGGTTCGAAGCCTAGGCGACAGCACGCAGTACGAAGCAGAACTCGCAGCCGTGATGGAGAAGTTCAGCAAGACGCTGAACCTGGGTTGGGTCGCGACGGTCACCCCGCCCGAGAAGTTCCGCCACGCATCCACCGTTCACCGCACGATGCGTTCTGTTGGAGGCAACGAGCCCCAGGTCATCCGGCCTTTCTCGGGTAGCACGCAGGGAGGTCCCCCACCACCCGGTATGCAGCGCATCTGGGTGGACCCGGAGGGCAACCGCGTTTCCGTGAGCATCGTGGACGACGGAGCAGGCATGGATTCGCCGCCCGGAGTGCCTCGCGACCGCGCCGTGATCGTTCAGGCCCGAGTGACCACCGCTGGTGGAGAGCCGGATATCCAGGTGATGGAAGGCCCGCCGCCGCCCGACCGAGAGCGTTTGGAGGCGAACCTGACGCCGGAATTGCGACAGCGACTTCAGGAGTTGCGCGAAGCCCGGCGCGCGGCCCAGCAGCCGAACGAGGGCATGTTCGTCAGCGAGTTTATAGACCCCGACAGCGGGAAGACTCTCGTCTTCGTCCAGTCCAAGGACAACGACCCGACTGCGACGCTCGCTGCTCGCGGACCGCTGGGCAACTCCGAGAAGGTGACCGTGGCGGGGGTCGAGGGGACGCTGTTCACCGGAGGCAAGCCTGGCGGGCGCGTCTCGGTGGTCTGGAAGCAGAACAACACCTGGTTCGGGTTGTCCAGCGTGGGGCTATCCAAGGACGAGTTGCTGCAGATTGCAGGCACGGTGAAGCGCTTCCGCTAGACTCCCGGAGCGTCGGTACCTTCCTCTCATTGCCCCGCCTTCTGCGAGTGGCGAGGGATGTCTGGTAATTAGTTACAGAGACGATGCCATTCCCGACCCTGGGCTCCGGGAATCCGTGTGATGTCACGTGGCTCCACCACACGCCGACGGGTCGGGGCATGGAAATCGCTCATCCTCGGCCGATCCCCCAAACCTACCAGCCCCAACCTGGGAAAAGGGCATAGCCCGAGTGAGCCCCCGTCGTGGCAAGAGCTTCTCGGCGGTTCGATGGGACCGTAATCACTGGCGTTGAAGGTGGGCTCTAGATGCAGGTAATCAAGGCGAAAACCTACATCGGCTACCGGTGTGAGATCATCTCCTCCGACCGAACCGGGGCAGAAATCCGAACCGAAGCCGAGATCCTCGATGTAATCTACATTCCCCTCTACGGTTCGTGCCTGATCACGGACAGCGGCGAGATCATGCTGGATAAGGTCCGGCTAATCCAGCCTCTGGAAGTCGCCGCGGCGTAGGACCGTACGGAAAGCTTTCGGCGCCGGGCGGGCAACCTCTCGAGGTCTGGTCCGCCCGGCGCTCCCTCACTCTTTCTTGAGCGACTCCGCCACGCTCTCCCACTTGCGAACGGTGCGCAGCGATTGCCTGCGTCGGTCCATTGCTTGCTCGACCTTGATGGCCAGCAGCTCGTAGACATCCACCCCGGGGGAATTCTTCTCCACGTAGTCGAAGGCTCCGCGTCTCATGCACTCCACGGCGTTCGCCACGTTGCCATAGGCTGTCAGCACGATCACCTCTGCGAATAGGTCGCGTGCGACGGCAGCGTTCAGCACGTCAATCCCCGAATCCGGCTTCTCCATGGACATGTCGGTGATAATGACGTCATACGGCGGGTCGGCTTCCCGAATCATCAGAATTCCCTGCGCCGCCGAGCTCGCGTCGAACACCTTGACCCCGGAGCGCTCCAGCCGGCGCCGAACCGCCTTGCGTACATCGGGCTCATCGTCGATTACCAGTGCTCTACACATCCTTGGCCTTCCTCTCGGGCGTCTTGCCCACCGGCAGCAGTATGACGAATCGGGCTCCCGTGCCGGGCACTCCATCCTCGTAAAGGCGACCGCCGTGAGCGTCCACGATACCTTTTGCGATGGACAGTCCCAGACCCATCCCTTTGACCCGCGAGGTGCGGAAGGGGTCGAATATGGACAGCTTCATATCCGCGGGGACGCCTGGCCCCTCGTCCTCAAAGACTAGCTTCACATATGGGCGGCCCGGCGTGGACATGCGCGCGGACCGGAAGTCTTGCTCCTCGGCCAGTGCGGTGCTCACGCGGAAGGTGCCACTCTCCTGAAAGTGCAGCGCATTCTCGATGATTTCCGACACCACTCTACGCATTTTGCCCGCATCGCACTGAACCGGCGGCAGATCTTCCTGCAGCGATACCTTCAGTTCGATTGCCGTTCGCTTCGGGAACATCTCGGCCAGCGTTGACCTCACCAGCTCGTTGATATCCGTGGTGTCTAGGGCGAGGTGGGTGGCTTTCACGAAGTCCCGGAATTCGGAAAGGATCTCCTCGAGTCGGTCTAAGTTGGCGCTGAGGCTATTTACGAGATCCCGGATCGCCCCCATATCGGGGTTCGGCTGTTCGATCACGTATCGGAGTTCGTTCAGGTCACCCTGAATCGCAAACGCTCGGTTCCCGATCATGTGCGCACTGCGAGCGGACATCTCGCCCCAAGCCGCCATTCGCTCCGATTGAACGAGGCGACGTACGGCTCGGATACTTCCCAGGCCAGAGCCCAACAGGGCGGCTAGCGCTGCCAGCACCCGCTCGTTGTTTGCAGTGAAGCTGTTGTCAATCCACGGGCTGCCCCTGCGCCGTCGCAGCACCCGCATCACCCCGACCATCCTATCCCTTCCGGGAATTGGCACTGCGAGAAAGGCGCTGATCTCCTCTGCAGGCATTTCCAGGTACTTCCCTCGCCAGTCCGGATGCTCCGTCGGATTGGCCAGCCGGATGGCTGTGCCGGTTTCCGCGACCTTGCCGGTCAGTCCCTCGCCATCGGTGTACATCGCCGTCCCGACCTGACCCTCTAGGTCGCCGCGCGTCGCCCGCAGCACATAGGCCCGCGCCTCCGAACTCCAAACGAAGATGGAACACGCCTCGAACGCCAGCATCTCCGCAGCGATCCGGAGCACTTCGTGCAGCAGCGTCTCCTCGTCGGGGTCCGAGGCGAGCACGTGGCCCATGCTGATAAACGCCTCCTGTCTGCCCCGTTCGACGCCAAGTTGGAGTGCCAATTCGCACAGGGCGGCCAGTGGCTTCAGCAGCGCGATGTGCTGATCGCTGAAGGCGTTTCCCTTGTCGCTCTCGACGTTCAGCACACCGCGGAGCCGATCGTGATTGTCCACAATGGGCAGCGCCAGTTCACTGCGGGTGGAAGACACGAAGCTGCGGTAGTGCGCATCCGCGGTCACATCCCCGCTGTTGTAGGGCTGGCGGGATGCCGCCACATACGCCGTGATGCCCAATCCCCTATCGTCTCCGACGCCGATCTCGACGCTTCGCTTGCTTTCGTCCCAATCGGCTCCCGCACCGCCTTCGATGCGGAGGACGCCAGCGAAGTAGTCCACCACGGCCACCAGAGCGTTGTCTGCGTCGGTCAGCGCGATGGCTGCCTCACTGATCCTGTCCAAGAAGGACCTGATCTCAGGGGAGCCGTCGAGCTCGGTGATTAGTGAGGCGTACTTCTCCGTAGTTTCGTACATGTGTGGGCGGGATTATACCGAGGCGGCGCACATGCCGAGGCGCGGGCTCCCTCCTCGAGGCAGCCCGCGCACCGCAGGAACGGGAGCGGCCGCTCCCATCCGGCCTCAGCGATCGCCAAAGAGGCCGAAGTTCAGACACAGGAGGTTCAAGTCGTAGATGTCAACCGAGCCGGAGCCGTCCATGTCGGATCGCCACAGGACCGTATCCCAGTCGAACATCAACTGGTTGATGTCCCGCAGGTCAATTTGGTTGTCGCCGTTCGCGTCCCCGTTGATGGGATGTGTCGGATTCAGGTCGGTTGTGCCGTCCAGGCGGATAGGCCCGTGGTTGATCTGCAGCCAGTGGCTCGGCTTGGTCATGATGCTATACGTGCCGATGTTGTGGCTCACTACGCTGTAGCGGCCTTGGGCGTCCAGCGTGGTTGTTAGCGTCTCGACCACCGTATCGCCCTCTTTCAGGACTACCTTGAATCCCTTGTTCTTCGGCGAACCGTAGTACTGACCTAGTTCGACCTGTCCTCGGATGGTAGCTGCGATAGTCGCCTCGACGTTGGGTGTCTGTGCCGCGTTCCCGCACTGGTCGAATGCCACGATGCGGATGCGATGCGTGCTACCTGCAGCGATTCCGACGGTGCTCCAGACGTACTCGACGTTCGGGCCATAGCCCTTCTTGACGCGCACGCCGTCAATGTACAGCCACCACTCCCCGGGTCCCATGTAATTGTCGAAGACCTCGCCTTCGATCCACACGTCTCCGCTAACCACCTCGCCCTGTGTGGGCTGAAGGAGTCGTACGGTGGGGGGGACGGTGTCCACACGGAGGAACAACGAGGCGCTTGCCTCGTTGCCCTGCTCGTCCCCTGCCCAGAGGAAGAGAGTGTGTTCGCCATCGTCCAGCCCCAACGCTTTGGGGTCGAAGCCTATGGTGATATACGGCGGCAGCGAGCCATACCACCGCTCATCGTAGATGTAGTGGCCGACTTCGTCCCGCACCGTGATGCGCAATGGCGGCGGGCCCGTGACCTTGAACGTCACATCTTGGAACCAGCGCACGCAGGCACCGTTGGCAGGGTGCACGAACTGGGCGGTGTAGACGGGGTTGTCCGCGAAGGACAGCACGGCCATCAGGAGCAGTGACGCAAAAGCTGCAGATTGGAATCGGTTCACGGTCTTCCTCCCTTGGGTACACGACCCGCCCACGCCGCCATCCTTCGTCGTGAGCGCTCTCCGTCGTCGCCCGTCCGCTGCGTCGATTCGCGCGGAGCCGGTGCAGCGGTTGGGCGACCTGGGAGGAGAAATCCATATCACGGAGCCAGACTCACCGGCATGTCTTCGGTATTCCGATGTGCGAATTGCGGGAGTTGTAGGAACTCCCCTCGGTCCCCGGTGAAGCGACCGGCATCCACCTAAAGTGCTAGGTCGATCGAGCACTGGGAGACACGGACAGGCCTGTCATCCCTAGAGAAAGGATATCTTGTCATCGGACACTACGTCACGCCGCATCCGCAGCAGCTGCAGGTTGTAGCCGTTCACAAACCCGCGAGATGTCCGTATCGTTCGAACATCTGGGTTCGAAAGATCGCTCGCCGCATCTTCCAAAGCCACCTTCGCTAGCACACGACATCCCTGAGAAACACACAAGGAAGCCGCCCCTGCGAGTGGTGAGGAATAAGAAGAGAACGGGGCGAGGGTGGTGGCTAGGGCTCAATTCCGGCGCGGGCGGGGTGCCAGACGGCGGGCGAGTATGCGATGGCGTTGGCATAGGTATCGAAGGTGAGGATGGGTCTCGGATTGTCATAATCTCCCGGCATCGTCACGTGCACTTTGCCGCCCAAACCGCAGAGCCTCCAGTCGGGCGAGAACGCCGGTCTGCGCACCGCCGACGTATGGTAAACGGTCGGTTTGGCTCGACCAGTGGACCATGCCCGGCCGATAGTGACAGATTGCGCCGTCCGTGGCTGCAACGACGAACGGGGGCTCCTCGGTCCCGGAGACGATGTCGCAGATGGGCGGGTAGTCCACAGAACCCACGCCTGAACCACTGAGGGCCTGAGCCTGTCGTGGCTGCCGCGCACGCAAGCCCGGCCAGGCATATCAGTACCCGCATCTTAGTCGCCTTCACCTGCTGCCGCGAGGGTGGGCGCGGCGGCCACATACCTACGATAGGTAGACGGGCAACCGCGGAGTGGGTTACCGACCGGGGTGTGCCCTTACACCGCGCTAACAGACCACCCGATCTGGGCAGGAGGCGGGGCAAGAACGCGGAATCGGAGCCTGGATGCGTCGCAACCTCTTGGCTCTCGTCGGCTCTCAGCAGTTCGGGCTGCTCGTGGTGATCCTGGCGCTCGGAGTGGTGCTCACGCTGTTCGCGGGTACCCACACCAACCGCGTGACCGGGGCGGAGGTGAACAACTTCCTGAATGCCGCGACTCTGATGCAGGTTGCCACCTTTGCCAGCTTCTTTGCGATCATGGCGGTGGGGGTGACCATGGTGATCATCACCGCCGGGATCGATCTGTCCGTCGGTTCCACCTATGCGCTCGCCGGAGTGCTTTCGGCGATGGTGCTCAGGGACCTAGAGCTGACGGGCGGAGCAGCGATCGGCGTCGGGGTCTTAGTGTGCTGCGGGCTCGGCACGCTGTGTGGGCTCCTGAACGGCATCATGATTACCTGGCTCGGCGTGCACCCTTTCATCATCACCTTGGGAACCATGTGGGTGTATCGCGGAATCGCGTTCGTCACTAGCCGGGCGGAAAGCATCCTCGTCCCCAGCTCGCTGACAGACCTGGCGAAGGCGAACCTCGGGCTCGGCAAACAGCTCTATCCCGTGCCGATGTTAGTGATGCTAGCGGTGGCGGTATGCGGCTGGCTGTACCTCACCAAGACGGTCAGCGGCCGACGTGTGTTCGCGGTGGGTGGAAATGTGGAGGCAGCTCGATACTCCGGGGTACGTATCAAGCGGGTACTGATCGCAGTGTATACGATCTCCGGGCTCACGGCAGGCATCGCGGCGTTCATCGCGGCTGGATACTTCGGGGCGGCATCTAGTGCCGACGCGACGGGCTACGAGCTGTATGTGATTGCATCTGCGGTGGTGGGCGGGGCGAGTCTTGCGGGAGGCAAAGGGAGCGCGATCAGCGCTATGTTAGGCGCCCTTCTGATCGCGCTCATGCAGCAATCCATCCGCACGCTGCATTTCGACCAGAAGTACGAGTGGATTATCATCGGCTGCGCGATTATCATCGCGGTCGTGCTTGATCGCGTGAGCGCGCGGCTCGGTTCGAAGCGACTGCTTAAGGCGAAGACTTAGGAGGTAACGATGACAATGAAGGAACGACTGCACATAGCAGTGCTAGCAACGCTCGGTGGTATCGTGCTGCTTGCCGCCGGATGCAGCAAGCAAGAACCGAAGACTGGAGAAAAGCCTAAGTCGCTCAAGATAGTGATGATCGCGAAGAGCTCGACGAACCCAGTCTTCATCTCGGCACGCACCGGTGCGGAGGATGCGGCAAGACGACTTTCGCAGGAGACGGGTGTGAACATCGAGATTGACTGGCGCACACCTCCTACAGAGGATGGGCAGATTCAGGCCCAACGTGTGCAACAGGCTGTCAACGAGGGTGCCGACGTGATCCTCATCTCCTGTTCCGATGCTGGCAAGGTAACAGGTGCCATCAATGACGCTGTGGACGCGGGTATTCCCGTCATGACCTTCGACAGCGATGCACCGGACTCGAAGCGCTTCGCTTTCTACGGTGTGGATGATGTCGAAACCGGCACCAAGGTGATGGCGGAGCTGGCCGTGCAGACGAACGGGAAGGCGAACGTGGCGATCCTCGCTGGCAATCAGAATGCTCCTAACCTGCAGAAGCGCGTACAGGGGGCCATGCAGGAAGCTGCCAAGCACCCTGGTCTTAAGATCATCGGGACCTTTCATCACGCAGAAACTCCCCAGGATGCCGCCGCCGAGGTGCTGCGCGTGATGCAAGCCAACCCCGAGATCACGGCCTGGGCGATGATCGGCGGGTGGCCGCTCTTCACGAAGACGCTGCTAACCGACCTGGATCCTTCGAAGGTGAAGGTGGTAGCAGTGGACTGCCTGCCTGCGCAGCTTCCGTACATAGAAAAGGGCATCGCCCCGGTCCTCCTTGCCCAACCCACCTATCTATGGGGCAAGGTGTCCGTAGAGATGATCGTGGACAAGCTGATTCACAAGAAGGACATTCCGCCGATCAACAAGATGGAGCTGGTCCGCGTGTCCAAGGAGAACCTGTCGGAATGGGCCAGACAACTGAAGGAATGGGGCTTCTCGGACGTGGATCCGAAGTACCTAGCGGGTGACTAGCCGTCCTTCGGAGGAGGTAGTGCTCGAGGCTCGGGGGATCACCAAGCGGTTTCCCGGCGTGTTAGCACTGGACGATGTCGGCCTGCAAGTGCGGCGTGCCTCTTGTCATGCGTTAGTTGGCGAAAATGGCGCAGGCAAGAGCACACTGGGTAAGGTCCTGGCGGGACTGCTGATGCAGGATGCGGGGCAGGTCCTGCTGGATGGCAGGCCGGTGCATTTCACCGGGCCGCTGGATGCTATTCGGGCAGGGATCGGCATCGTACACCAAGAGTTGTCGTTTTGCGAGAATCTATCGGTGGCCGAGAACCTGTGTCTGGACGATCCGCCGGCGCGTGGGCCTTTCGTGGATCGCAGAGAGATGGAGCGACGCGCCAGAGCATGGCTACGGCGCATCCACTTGGATGTAGACCCGTGGTGCTTGGTTGGTGACCTGCCCATCAGCAAGCAGCAGTTGGCACAGGTAGCGGGTGCCGTGGGGCGCGGCGCGAAGGTGTTGATCTTCGACGAGCCTACTAGCAGCCTCTCGCTATACGAGACGCAGGTGCTATTCGAGCAGATCCGCGAACTGCTGTCGCAGGGGGTGTCATGCATCTATGTGTCACACCGTATGGAGGAGGTGTTCGAACTGTGTGATACGGTGACGGTCCTGCGGGACGGACAAGTGGTAGGCACCTGTCCTGCCGTGGACCTAACACGTGATGATCTGATACGGATGATGATCGGCCGCGTGGTGGAAAGCAGGCCGACGAACAGCAGGGTGTCGTTGGGACCGGAGCTGTTGCGAGTGAAGGGCCTGACCAGCCCGCGCAGGTTCTTCGACATCAATCTCACCGTGCACGGCGGGGAGATCGTCGGGCTGGCAGGCCTGGTAGGTTCCGGGCGGACCGAGGTGGCACTGGCTATCTTCGGGCTCGACCCGCTCGTCCAGGGCGAAGTGGCCGTGGCGGGCCAAGCAATCGAGCAGCGCAGCCCGACCACGATGATGCGGCTGGGGGTCGGCCTGGTGCCCGAAGACCGCAAACGGCACGGGCTCGTGCTAGGTATGTCTGCCAAGGATAACATCTCGCTTCCTGTACTGGACTCCCTTTCGCGCGGCGGTTGGGTGAACGCGCGTGCGGAGCGGGAGCTGGCGACAAGGTTCTTCACGGCAATGAGCGTGAAGGCACCATCTTTGGACGCGGTCGCAGCGGGGCTTTCTGGCGGCAATCAGCAGAAGCTGGTGATGGCCAAGTGGCTGGCGGCGCAGTGCCAGGTACTGCTTCTCGACGAGCCCACTCGCGGGGTGGACGTCGGGGCGAAGGCGGAGATCCACTCGCTGGTGCGGGCGATGGCAGACGACGGCCGAGGGGTCTTGGTCATCTCCAGCGAGTTGCCGGAGTTGCTGAACTTGTGCGACCGCATTCTGGTTCTGCGCAACGGGCGAATCGTCGGCGAGGTGCAGGCCGAACAGGCCACCGAAGAGGGCCTGATGAGACTGATGACCGGTGTCGAGACGATGTCGGCTTGACTCTCTACTCGCCGGTCTTCGCGAACGACAGCAGGACGATGCTGAGGTCGAGCAGGTCCACCGTGTCGTCCTCGTTCAGGTCAACCGGATCGCCGTTGCCCGCAGAGGCGAAGCGCAGCAGCACCGCGCTCAGATCGTTCAGGTCCACCACGTTGTCCAAGTTCGCATCCCCATTCGGCAGCGAAAGGGCGAACGAGCCCGTCTCGCACACGGGAATGCCCCGAGCCACGCGGCTTACGAAATGCGGGGAGCGCACGCGAATGTCGAAGAGGCCGGTCTGCGGCGGTTCGGCGTAGAAGGAGCCATCGGCATACAGGTACACGTCCTGCGTGAACAGCACGTCGCCCGTTCCCGGCTCCAAGAACTCGAACACCACATCGCGCGGCTGTGGGTCGGCGAGACCATCGAGGTCGATGGTTCCGGTGAGGGTGGTCGGGAGGCTGGGCGATGTCAGCCACACGGTGAGGGTGCCTTCCGGCTCTTCTGCCCTCCACAACACCTGGCCCCTTCGGTTCATCGCCATGAGGAAGCTGAAGCGGCTCGTGCCCCCGTAGGCCGCTTTGGTCACGTTGACTGTTCCGCGAAAGACGTTGCGGCGGCCCGAGGTGCCTTCGCCCGTGCCGGCCCAGACAGGAACTCCGCCATCGGTGATCCCGAGGGCCACCACGTCGCCGCCGCTCCCCAGGATCGGCCCGCTGTAGTTGGTGGAGTTGAGATAGAGCACAGGAGCGCTTCCGGTCGCCTGGAACGACTGCCCGATCCAAAGGGCCGAGGCCGTTGGGCTCATCCCAATGGGAGTAGCCGAGCGGTCCTCCCCGTTGCCTAGAAGCGGCATGCTGAGATTGGTGCCGTCCAGGAACACGTCGAGCCCGCCGAAGGTCGCAGTGCCCCAGCCCGACCACAGCAGCTTTCCAAAGGCGTTGACCGCCTTAGGATAGGCCTCGCGCGGGTCCGTGCCGAGCGCTGCGCGGCTGACGTTGGTAGTGTTGACAAAGGAGTCGGTGTTCCCGTCGGTGAGGCTGCCGTATCCGAACCAGGCGGTCTTTCCGCCGGAGGTGGCCACCGGAGCCGCGAAGCGCGAAGAGCCGAGTACAGCTGCGCTCAGGTTCGTGGAGTTGAAGAAGACATCGCGCTGCCCACCCGTTGCCGGACCGCTTCCCGACCAGGCGATGTTGCCGGCATCGTCTACCAGCGCGGTGCCGATCGAGGTCGAGCCCCCACCGAGGATAGCATCGCTGTAGGCGGTGGTCCCGACGTACACCCTCTTACCGTCATACCAAACCGGTTGCCCGCTTGCGGGCATAAACCCCGCTCCTCTAGCGTTGCTCGTAAGGCTTCCGACCTCGGCACTGAGATCGGTCACATCCAGGTACGCGTGCCTGTAGGGCCCCACCGAGTCGCGCTGCAGGCCCCAGAGCAAGGTTCCCGTCGGGTCTAGTGCGTATAGCTCGCAGGTTCGCCCGCCGATAAGCAGGTGGGGGGCGAAGGGTCGGCCTGCGATCCACGGATCGTAATACTGCCCGTCGGCTGGGACCGCCAGGAATGCCGCGTGGCCCTTCTCGTTCAGGATTCCCTGAGACGCCGCACCCAAGCCGACCGCCAGCCTCTGGTGAAACAGCGATTGAGCCGAAAGGCCGCAGGCGAGGCAAAGAACCGCTACGGCGGCGAGTGACCGGGACGAACTCATGTCTACATGATACAATACCGGATGCTTAGTCAAGCTAGGAATCTCCATGTCCCGTAAGCTGATCGAGAAACTGCAAAGATTGCTCCAAGACGAGCGGGGCACGATCCTGCGTCCCCACGGCGCGCGTCTGCGGGTGGCGCTCGCCTTTCCCAACACCTACTACCTGGGCATGTCTAACCTCGGTTTTCAGGTGGTGTACCGGCTTTTCAACGAGATGCCTGGCGTGGCGTGCGAGCGCGTGTTTCTTCCAGACCCCGAGGACCGCGAGGAGTACCGTCGTACGGCAACACCGCTTCTCACTGTAGAGACACAGCGGGCGGTCCGTGAGTTCGACATTCTCGGCTTTTCGGTCAGCTACGAGCCCGATTACCCGAACATCCTGCAAATCCTGGACCTGGCGGGGCTTCCGTTGAGGGCCGCCGACCGGGACGAACGCCACCCGCTCGTCTTGTTAGGCGGGCCGGTGACGGTGCTGAACCCCGAGCCGATTGCCGAATTCGTGGACGCCATGCTGGTTGGAGAGGCGGAGGAGAGCCTGGCTCAGCTGACCGATGCGGTGGTGGGAGCAGGTGGCGACAGGCAGGCCACGCTCGAGGCGTTGGCAAGCATCCCCGGCATTTACGTACCTTCGTTCTACGACGTTCACTATCACTCGGATGGGACGGTAGCAGGCTTCGAGGCGAAGCGACCCGAGGTGCCCCTGCCCGTCCGACGCGTGTGGGTGAACGACCTCGAACGACTGAACACGTCGAGCGTGATTACCACCCCTAACACCGAGTTCTCCAATATGCGGCTGACGGAGATTATGCGTGGATGCGGTCGGCACTGTCGGTTCTGCGTGGTAGGCTATGCCTTTCTTCCTCCACGGTTCAAGAGCGGCGCCACCGTGCAGGAGACCTACGCGAACACGGTGGTAGGTGAGCGAGTGGGTCTCGTTGGTGCCAGCGTGTATGATCACCCGGACGCGGAGGGGGTAACCACCGACCTCGTGTCTCGCTCCATCCCATACAATGTTAGCTCCTTGCGGGCTGATACGATCACACCCAAGCTAGTCGAGAACATGGCTGCGGGTGGGCAGAAGTCCATCACAATCGCCCCGGAGGCCGGCTCCGAGCGGCTGCGGGAGTTCATCAACAAGCGACTGACTGCAGACCAGATTCGCGACGCGGTGGCGACTGCGTTGCGTTACGGCGTACGTCGCGTGAAGCTGTATTACATGGTGGGGCTCCCGACCGAGACCATCGAGGACGTGGAGGGGATATGCGAGACAGCGGAGATGATACGATCCGAGTTCCGACCGGACCGCATCTCGCTTTCCATCAGTTGTCATGTGCCCAAGCCCGGCGCGCCCTTTATGTGGGCGGCACAGGACCCTCTCAAACTGCTCGAAACGAAGGTTCGACACGTGCGCTCGCGTCTTCGCAAGTACCCGGACGTACGTGTGTTAGGCGAGAGTCCGCGGATGGCGGTATTGGAGGCCACGCTGGCACGCGGCGATAGGCGGGTGTCATCGTTGGTATACGAGTTGTATCTGGCAGAGGGCTCCACGAGAGAGGCCTTCCGGCGCTCGGGAGTGGACCCTGTGTTCTATGCGCAGCGGCCTAGGGAGTTCGACGAGGTCTTTCCGTGGGACATTATAGATCTAGGGTTCCCCAAGTCGTACCTGTGGAAGGAATGGCAGCGCGCGCTGCGAGGGCAACAGGACCCACCGTGCGATGTCAGTGTGTGTTCGCGCTGCGGCATATGTCCCGACATTCGGGAGCAATTGGATCCAAGGCCGTGGGTGGGACTGCGAGACTACCTACGCACACGCCGCGAAGTAGGCTCCCGCCGGTAGGTGCCTGGCCCGTTCACCTATCCAGACTGGCCAGGAAGTCGGGGATGTAGTGTCTGCTGTCCCAAGGACCGGGAGCCGCCTCGGGGTGGTACTGGATGGCGGTCAGGCGAAGTTCATCGTGCCGAAAGCCCTCGACGGACTCGTCCGTAACGTGTATCTGTGTCAGCTCTGCTCCGCTCCCTGCAAGACTGTCTGCCAGTACCGCGTAGCCGTGGTTCTGGCTGGTGATTCGCACCGTGCCATCCGCCAACTGCCGCACTGGGTGGTTGCTTCCGTGATGGCCGAACTTGAGCTTCGCCGTTCGCCCGCCGAGCGCCAATGCGAGAATCTGGTGACCAAGGCAGATGCCGAGGATCGGCTTTCTACCCAACAACTCCGTCACGGTGCCGACGATGGATGTTAGCAACTCTGGATCGCCGGGGCCGGGGGAGAGCACCACGCCGTCTGCTGGTAGCGCCAGGATCTCTTGCGCCGATGCGGATGCTGGCAGTACGAGAGATCGGCACCCTGCCGCGGCAAGCCGGCGCAGGATGTTGTACTTGATGCCGCAGTCGAGCACTACCACCTGGTAGCGGTAACCTTCTTCATAGGAGCTGAAAGGCTCTTTGCCGTAACGTCCCCAACAGTATGGCTCGTGTGTGGATACCTCTTCGACGAATGTTTGCGTTCCGTAGTCCGGCTCCGCACGCAGGCGAGCAAGAGCCTCGTCCCCGGTTTCGTCGGTGGTAATCGTGGCTTTCATCGCTCCCTGGTCGCGAATCAGCCGGGTGACCGCACGAGTATCCACCCCCTCGATGCACACTAGGCCGTGTTGAGCCAGGAACTCTGGCAGCGTCTGCCTGCTTCTCCAGTTAGAAGGTTCGTGGCAGGCCTGGAGAACGACGATGCCTCTCGGGCGAACGCCCTCACTCTCGAAGTCATCCGCGTTGATACCGTAGTTACCTATCAGCGGATACGTGAAAACGACGATCTGCCCGGCATAACTGGGGTCGGTCAGGACCTCCTGATAACCCGTCATGCCGGTTACGAAGACGATCTCCCCCGTGGTGCGTCCGCGCGCACCTATGGGCTCGCCAACGAAGCGGTCTCCGCTTTCGAGAACTAACAGGCTGTGCACAACTCATTGCGTCGAGACGCGCGCGTCCATGACGCCGTCTCGGTAGACCTCGTCGCCCCAGATGGTCATCACGGCTTTTCCGCGAAGTTGCCATCCGTGGAAGGGCGAGTTTCGGCTCTTGGAGAACGTCTTGCGCACGTCGAACGTCCACTCTAGGTCAGGATCGATCACCGTGATCTGTGCGGCGGGGAGCTCTCCGGGGATCAGCGTTCCGCCACCCAGCGCAAAGGCCTCGGCGGGTGCCGTACTCATCGCGCGTATCGTCTGCAGCGGGGAGAGTACCCCAGTATGTGTCAGATGTGTTAGTATCAGCCCCACTGCGCTCTCCAGCCCCACGATGCCGAAAGGCGCTTCGGAGAATGGTAGCTGCTTTTCATGCAGCGAGTGGGGGGCGTGATCGGTGGCGATGCAGTCTATGGTGCCGTCGGCCAGCGCTTCTCGGAGCGCGTCCACGTCCTTCTGCGTACGCAGCGGTGGGTTCATCTTGCAGTTAGTGTCGAATCCGTCGGTCGCATTGTCGGTGAGGATGAGGTGATGCGGGGTCACCTCGGCGGTCACCGGCGCGCCCAGCGACTTGGCCTTCCGGATGGTCTCGACGGCGCCCCAAGTGCTGACGTGGCACACGTGTAATCGGCAACCGGTGGAGATGCTGAGCACGCAGTTGCGCGCGACCTGGATGTCTTCCGCCGTGCGTGGCATACCCTTCAGACCTAACACGGCGCTCATCGCGCCTTCGTTCATTGCCCCGCCGCGTGTGAGGCTCAGATCTTCGCAGTGAGTGGCTATTGGGAGGTCGAGCATCTTGCAGTACTGCATCGCCTGATGCATCATCTCTGCATCCTGAATGGGAAACGCGTCATCGCTCACCGCAACAATGCCGGCCTCCTTCATGGATGCGATCTCGGCTAGGTGGTCACTGCCCATTCCTCGCGCCACCGCTCCGATGGGAGCAACGAAGATGCCGCCGCTCTCGGAAGAAGCCGCGCGCGTCACTACGTACTCGATGATGGCCCGCTTGTCAAGAGGGGGGTCCGTGTTCGGCATGCAGCAGATGGTAGTGAAACCGCCCGCTGCCGCAGCCTGCGTACCGGTGCTAATCGTCTCCTTGTACTCGAATCCCGGCTCGCGAAGGTGAACATGCAGGTCAATGAGACCGGGACACACCCACAGACCCGTGCAGTCAATGATGGTATCACCCGGCTCCAGCTTCTCCTGCCCGTTCATCTCGACGATCTGGTCGTTCTCGATCAGTAGATCGCCGATTACGTCGAGGTTCTGGGACGGATCGAGCACCCTACCACCCTTGAGCAGCGTCTTCATGCGTCTCCTCGCAGCTTATCGAACTCGTTCGCTAGCACCGCCATCCGCACGTAGATCCCATTTTCTACCTGGTTGTGTATCGCCGAGAAGGTGCTGTCCGCAGCGAAGTCGTCCAGCTCCACGCCGCGGTTGATAGGGCCCGGGTGCATGACCAGCACGTCATCCTTTGCCAATTTCAGCGACTCGCGGTTGATCTGAAAGTGCTGGGTGTACTCGGCCAGGCTTCCCAGGTCATAACCGTTCATCCGCTCGCGTTGCAGGCGCAGGGCCATCACCACATCCGCGTCCGACAGTCCGGCGGCCAGGTTGTCACAGGGCTCCACAGGAAGCAAGCTGCAGTCCTTCGGCAGCAACGTCAGAGGACCGACGAAACGCACCTTCGCACCCATCTTCGTCAGACACCAAGCGTTGGACCGAGCCACCCGACTGTGAACGATGTCACCTACGATGGCGACCGTGAGCCCTGCGACGGTACCCTTCCGGCTGATGATGGTAAGCAGGTCGGCGAGTGCCTGCGTCGGATGTTCGTGGCAGCCGTCCCCTGCATTTACCACTCCCCCATCGAAGACTTCGGCAGCCTTGTGTGGTGCCCCAGGGCTAGGATGGCGGATCACCAAGCAGTCCACACCCGCGTAGTCCAGAGTCACTACGGTGTCCAGAATGGACTCACCCTTCTGGATGGAGCTGGTCGCGGGAGCCACGAAGGACCCACTTAGGCCCAGTTTGCGAGCCGCACTCTCGAAAGAGGCACGCGTGCGAGTGCTGGCTTCGAAGAAAAGGAGACACACGGTGCCGGAAACCTGAGGCACCGGCTCCCCGGACGTACAGGCGTTGCGATACTTGATAGCCTCCCGAATGTAGGTCTCGATCTCACTCCTCTCGAGGCTGCGGATGTCCAACAGGCTCATCGTCGCTGCTCCCGTTTCTCCACGATCACACGGTCCTGGCCATCGAGCTCCGTAAGTTCGACGCGGACGAAATCATCCGGTTCGGTCGCGATGGCACGGCCGATGTAGTCGGGGCTGATGGGCAGCTCGCGGTGTGCCCGGTCTATCAGCGCTACGAGCTGGATACAAGCGGGCCTGCCCTGCTTGACCAACGTGTCCATCGCAGCCCGAACCGTGCGGCCCGTGTGCATCACCTCGTCCACCAGGATCACCCTCTTGTCGGTGATGCTGAAAGGAATGTCCGTGTTGTCCGGAGGGGTCTCACCCTTCTCCACGTCGTCGCGATAGGGCCTTGGGTCCACGGTTCCCACCGGGACGGCCCCGCCCTCGATGCGGGCTAGCTCGAAGGCCAGGCGCTTGGCGACCGGCGCCCCCCGGCGGAGTATGCCAATAACCACCAAATCTTGGGAACCGCGATTGCGCTCCAGCACCTCGTGAGCGATGCGGACAATCGTTCGCCGGATGTCGTCGGCGTCCATCAAGAGGTCTTCCGTACTCAAGGCGTACTCCCTGGCTCCGTTCACGCGTCCAGAGCGATATGAAGTCGGGACGCGGGGGCAAACCGCTGCGAGTATACGGGACAAGCGGAAGGCGAGTCAATCGAACCTGTGCCTCACAGCGGGTATGCTTGCGGGGGGTCTGATGAGTACGACGAGACGGGAGTTCTTGCGTAAGGCCGCCGCTGCGGGACTGAGCGTGGTGGCAGCTCGGCTCGGCTGGGCGGGCGAAGCGCAGGCGGCCGGCCGGGATCTGCAGAAGCGAGACGCCGGGAAGATGGGCTGGAAGGCCTCCATACTGGCCTTTGGCATGGCCGAGGTTCCGCCGAACGACCTGGACCTGTGCGAGAAGATGCTGCGCCGCGCATTAGACCTGGGCGTGAATTACATAGACACGGCGCCCAGCTACCAGCGCGGAGCGGGAGAGCGGGCCGTCGCTCGGGTTGCCGAGCGGCGCAAGGAGTTCTTCCTGGCGACGAAGACACTGGGCCGAACCAAGGAGGCTGCCGCCAAGGACATCACCGAGTCCTTGGAACGCATGAAGGTCTCGATGATTGACCTTTTGCACCTACACGCCATCAACGACATACGTACGCTGGACACCGTGCTGGCAAAGGGTGGGCCGATCGAGGCGTTGGAGGAGGCGAAGCGAGCGGAAAAGATCCGCTACATCGGGATCACTGGGCACACGCAACCCGAGGTGATCCTCGAGGCTCTCAAGCGCTACCCATTCGATGCCATCCTGGTGCCGGTGTCTGCAGCGGACTACCATCTGAACGACTTTGCGCTCGAGACCATTCCCTATGCTAACACGAAGGGCGTATCGGTGGCAGGCATGAAGAGCCTGAAAGGGTGGCAGAACGCCGGCAAGAAGGTGGTGTCCTCCCAAGAGATGCTTCACTACGCATTCTCACTACCGATCGCGACCCTAACGTGCGGTATGACCACGATGGAACAGGTGGAGGAGAACGTGCGAGCTGCGCGTGCATTCCGACCGCTTACCACGGCCGACATGGATCGCATTCGCGCGGCATGCAAGGAATGGGGCACCTCGCAGCATCTTTGGTGGAAGCGGACGTAGCTAATCGAAGTCGAAGTGTGTAACGAGCTGTTCTGCGCGCGATGGCAGCCGGACGAGGATGCTGGTAGTAGGTGTTTTCCTGCCTAGACCGGGAGAATACCACCCTGGGGTCGGCTTGTCGTCGGCAGGGTTGCCGCGGACTAGCGATAGGTCCGCAGGTGCGAAGTGCAGGCTCATGCGCGCGACCCGCTTGCCATCCTGCGCAAGCACCAGTTCCCTCTCTCCGTTACGGCTGACCTCCACGTCCGGGTGACAATGCCAAGCGGCCTCTGCGCTTCGGAAACCTCCCATGATACGGTCGGTCACGACGAGGCGTCTGCCCTCCAAACGTACCGATCGCTCGTGAGTGGCGTCGTAGAAGGGGGTGGTCCTGCCTGGGACATGGTAAGTGTGTGCGGAGCCAGCGGTGGCGCGGACCTCATAGCGACGGCCCCACAGGAACGGGCCCAGCATCTCTGCCTGCGACCGACCGTCTATGCACACGGTGTTATGTGCCCGAGTCGAGCGGAAGTAGTCGCGCCACGCGGGCTCGTCGTGATACGTATATGCCCCTGGGTCCACGAGCAAGGGTCTCCCATCCAGCGATACGGCGACGGAGAGTGCATCCGCATGGCCGTGAGCCGCAAGACTGCCGAACCCGAGTGGACCGTGATCGAACAACACATGGATCTCCGGCGAGCGTGTTCGAAAGACGGTGTAGCCGCCTTCCGGGAATACTAACACTGCATCCTCTGGGTGACCAGCTATGGGGCGTCGTGCGAGCCGTATTCCCAGCTCGGTTGCCAGCGCTGAACCGATCACTCCGAAACGAGGCCAGCCGCCGGGCAACTGACGCAGTACCGTGCCGTCGTCTTCGTCACCTACTTGAGGCACGAATCCGGAGCAAGTAGCTATGGCGTCCACGAACCGCGCGGATGCATCGAGCCGAGCGATCACTTCTGGCGACAGAGGTATTCCAGCGAGTGCCATGTGAAGGTAGAACTCCCAGATGAAAGGTACGTAGTGGAACGACTGCTCCTTGCTGACACCATCCGGCCAGAATTGGTTCAGGCACTCGTGCTCCGCCATCGCGCGGGCCCAAACGAGCCACTGGTCTGCACTATCCCACGCCGGCCAACACCGCGCGAAAACGGCTAAGGCCGCGACCTCGCCGATTAGGTGGTTGTTACCCGAGGAGCCGTACGAGTAGTTGTTGCAGACGTAGTCGGCGTGCTGTGCCATGCAACCCACGATCTTTTTCATGGGCGAGCGCGCGAGAAGCCCTCTGCCCTCCGGACTGGCTGCAACCATGCGTAGGCACCACGTCCACACTACGAGCCGTACCGCCAGTTCCAAGGCGCTCGTCCAGTGGATGCCCCTGTCTGCGGGGTTGCGATCCACCCAATCCTCCATCCACGCCAGCAGCTTCCCGGCGTACGCCAGGTCGCCTGTAGCGTGGTAGCCGTATGCCAACGCCGAGAACATGCTATGCCGGTTGATCTCCCACACCCACTTGGGGCCACCGGCAAGGTCCGTGCGGTGGAAGTCCATCTTCTCGCCAATCGGCCACTCTGCACCCGTGGCGTAGTTCTTGTGCCAGTTGGGTGGGTCATCGAGAACGACCTGCTTGCCGAACAGGTCGAGCCGCAGAGCTGCATCTAGCGACACGGGTTCCAACGCAGGTGGCGGCCCCTGCAGCAACGAGATCACACCGTCTGGCACCTCACCCCAGGACGCGAGTGGATTTTCTCCTCGGAAGTACGTATCGAACGCTTGCTCTGCAGATAGCTTAGAGCGAAGTGGTGGCACTAGGTGATCGCGTAGTCTCCGCCGCAGACGCATGATGATCTCAGCGGCGGACATTGCACGCAGGCGTCGCAGAGTCCAGCCCAGATTCACTGGTTCAGCACCCTGCGGTACACCTCGGCCATCTGCTCGGCGACGGCATGGGCCATATAGTGTGAGAGTACCTTTCGCCGGTTTTCCTCACCCATCCACCGATACTTCTCCGGGTTTTGCGCGATGGCCAGAATGCACTCGGTGAAGCCATCCACATCGCCCGGCTTCAGGACGAAACCGTTCACACCGTCTTCGATCAGGTCCAGAATGCCACCTACGTCGGTGGTAATCACCACCAGTCCTGCTGCCATCGCCTCGAGAAGCACTACCGGCATGCCTTCCTTGTAGGTGGGAAGGACGAAGCAGTCGGCGTCGGCATAAGCGCGCAGCAGGTCGGCTCCTTGGAGGCTGCCCGGCATCTCCACGAAGTCGTCCAGTCCCAGCTTGCCGCGCTCGGCCACCATGGCGGCCCACTCCCCCACGAAGCGCCCTGGGCCTACCAAGCGAAATCGGATGTCCGGACGCACCTCGAGTACCCGCTTTGCAGTTTGCAACAGATCGGGTACTCCCTTGTCTCGACAAATGGCGCCCACGAAGAGCACCGTCCACGGCCGATCCGAGTTGGCACTACGATAACTCGCCACGTCGCCGAACATGTCGTCCAGTGGATTGTTGACCACATCTATCGGTCGCTTCACGCCTCGTTCTTCGAAGAAGTGCTTCCACGAATCCGTCAGGGTCACGAGGCGCTCGGAGCGGTTGAAAATCCAGATCATCAGCTTGCGCCATATCGGCCCTGCACGGTCATACACCTCCGGCAGGTAGCCGTCGTGGCTGTGCAACACCACCTTGCGCCGACAGAGGCAACCGAATAGGGTCAGACCCGCGTCGCGGACGAACGGCAGACGCAGCGAGACCATCGGGATGTGCACGATGTGCGGCATGTGGCGTAGCACGAGATAAATGTATCTTAGGGAATAGAAGGACGCCCACAGCACGTTAAGTAGTGTTAAGCGACTCACGTGCTCCTTCGTCTGCCGACGCGAGGTGTCGCAGTGGATGACGTTGAAGTCGAATCGAAGGTCCGAGTCGAGCAGACACCGCGTCACCGACTCGACGCCTCCAACAGGGGGTGGAACCGGGCCAACCAGCAAGACGCGTGGCCGTTTGCCCAGCGCGCGCCGCTGCGGTGGCAGGTCCATGGCAAGCTGAATGGCATCGCCGACCCTGGCTGCGATCGAATCGGGATGATAGTTCCTCGCTCGCTCACGGTTGCATATCCCCATTTGGTAGCGCTTCACCGAGTCGTTGCAGAGTTCGACGACACGATCCGCAATCTGTGCGGCGTTCCCGGGCTCCACGAAATACCCGTTCTCGCCGTCTGTCACGTAATCTCTGACTGCGCCGACCGGGGTGGTGACCACCGGAGCGCCGAAAGCCCCCGCCTCGATCAGCACCGCGGGGAAGCCTTCGTGATAGGAGGGCAGTAGTAGCAGGTCGCCTCGGGAATAGGCTGCGAGCAAGTCGTCCCCCTGTAGCGGACCGGTGAACTCGATGTAGTCCTGCAGACCACGGCGGTCCACCTCCGCCATCACCTGCTCCCACTCGCCTGCGAACTCGTCCGGACCTACCATCAGCAATCTGCTGTTTGGAGCACGTTCTCGGATGGACTCTGCCGCAGCCAGGATGTCGAACGCACCCTTGCGACGCCCCACCTGACCAACGAATAGCACGGTGACCGGCTGGCCATCCTTCCCGCTCGGGCCGTTGGGTGAGCGTGCCACCTTTTCTCCTCGGTCGAAAACCATATGGTAGCTGGTCGGCGGCACGATACGCACAGCCGAGCGGACGCCTACCGAGCGGAACAGTTTCTCCCACATCGTCCCGAGCGCGCACACCACGTCGCATCGGTTCAGCGTTCGAACAATCACCTTCTGGAACGGTCGGCTGACAGTGGCATACAGGCGGTCGAAGTCTCCCCCGTGCACGTGGCCGACTAGCAGACGGCGATGCCGATTGACGATGACCGCGAACACCGCATCGCGAAGAAAGCCCGCGTGGGTCGAGGACACGGGCATGTAGACTACGTCGGGCTTGTGCGTACGGATGTCCGCACGAAGCTGCCGGAAGTGACGCAGCGCCCAGACGATGTTCCCGACGTCGAACTTGCCTTGTGTTTGCTTCGGCCGCGCCTTGCTCGTATTGCAGTGCACCAGGTCGAAGCGCTCGCGCAAGGGAGATTCGAGCAGCGTGGAGATTTGCGTCTCCACGCCACCAACAGGCGGCGGGACGGGTCCGACGACGAGAACCTTGGGCTTCTCAGGCATAGCGCAACGACCCCACATTATTGCACTTCGGGGCATTCTCGCGTGTAGACGAGAACTGGCGGCGACGGCGTGACCACCTTCGAGAGGCGCGATGCTGCGACCCGGTCTGCGGCAGCGGTGATGGCGCTGCGCCGTGACCAGCCTGGCTGCACCACCCTCTTCTCCGACCACTCCGAGATCTCGGCGGGGCGCTTTCCTGCGCGACTTTCTCAGACGAGAACGACGGTCCGGGAAAGCAGCCTCGCCTGCGCCGCATACCGGCGAGCATCTCGACACCCTGCCCAGCGAGAGATCGTGTCGTGAGCGGGTGTGTTGCAGGGTACCGGATCAGCCCGTCATGCTGAGCCCGTCGAAGCATGCAGCCCTGGCCGCGTACTAACCTACTAGATCCATAAGCACGCTGCACACGATCTCATGCTTCGACGGGCTCAGCATGACAGAACGCGGAGTCGCATGCAGACTGGCGCTAGCACCAGCTGTTCGTCGAGTGCAGGCTCTCTCGGGACCGTATGGGCGTGGCGATCCGTCCACCGCAAACGGTGGAGGAATCGCGAAGAGCGGACCGATGGTGATTTACCCTACCACCGCCAGAATAGAGCCAGGGAGTAGGTTTGCGAGGATGTTTTGACCTTCGAACCCGTTACCCGGAACGTCCACTGCCCAGGCTTCGGGTTCGCGAAGTACAGCGTCTCCATGTTATCTCGTCGTAGACGGCTGAAGTACCTGGTGCCGTCGGGCGCGTCCACTCTGAGGTCCAGGTCGTTAACTAACTGAAAGCTGGAGGTGCTAGGGCCCGGTGGATCGGTCCATACCAGTACTACCCTCATCTCCGGCTTGCCTCCTGGCACGTTCACCACGTAATCGGCATATCGTGCGTGTCGAATGGTGTCGTTCACCGCTAACACCTGTAGTGCCGGGCCAGTGGCGGCGGCGACATCCATGCGTCCGAAGCCTTCCACGTTGTTCGGCGGCGGTGGTATCTCGCGTTGGGTGCCGGTGCCATACTGCCCAGGTGAGAGGTCACGCGTGCTGGCCATCAGAATCGCCTTCAGCAGAGCGGATGGCGGATCCGTGATACCGAGGTTCTCGCGCAGGTGTTGCCGAACCACCGCAGCGGCACCCGCAACGAGCGGAGTCGCCATGCTGGTGCCGCTCGATATAGCATAGTAGTCGTTGAGCACCTTGTGATACCCGTAAGGTGCCAAGCTCGAGCGAGTGGAGATGATGGCTGTGCCGGGTGCTACCAGGTCGGGTTTGATGCGACCGTCCCGCGTAGGTCCACGGCTGCTGAACGCGGCGATACCGCTCGGGTGGTTGGCAATCGAATCGCCAGCTATGGGTCCTGCCATGTAACCGAATCGCGAGTAGTTCCAGTTGAGTCGGCTGGCCGATGTACGCCCTGTCTCGTTATTCTCGCTAGCGCCTACGGCGAGCACGTTCTTGGCCAGTGCGGGGGAGCCGATAGAGCCGAGGTCTATGACACCATTGCCATCTATGTCTGTCCCGGCGTTGCCCGCTGCGAATACCATGAGGAAATCCGGATAGGCAGCGGCGAAGCTATCTGCAAGCCTGGCCCAGTAGTCGTAGACGCCCGCAGCGTTAGACCCCCAGCTATTGCTGCACACGCGCGCGCCATCCGCGTATGCCGTGGCCATGATAGTGTTGAAGCCATACAGCCCGACGAGAGACCCGGTGTCGTCCGCCACTGCATGAAAGCTGAGTTGCGCCTCGGGCGCCATGCCGGCGTACGTGCCGGCATACTGGTGAGCGTTCGGGTCCGAGCCAGAGGCAAGACCGCTGCCGAGCACCGAGCCTGCCGTGTGGGTGCCGTGCCCGTCGAGGTCGGCCCAGCTACCGTTGCCCCACCCCCAGCCGTTCACGATTCTTCCAGCAAAGTCCGGGTGTAATGTGAGCGGGTCTCCTGTATCGAGACCTGTGTCTACCACCGCGACCACTTCTCCCTCCCCGAACAGGTAGGTCTCGGTGGCATATCGCACGCCGCCAGGATCGGCGCCGCACAGGATACGTGCGATGCTGTTCGTGGTCTGCGGAAGTTCGGCTTCAGTCACCCACTTGACGCCCGGAGCACACACGAGGTCGGCCACGACGGAGGCAGGCAACTCCAGCAGCCACGTAGGGCCGGTCAGCGTTTCGGTCTCGGCCAAGAACCTGCCACCGAACTGCAGCAGGCGCTCCCGAACTGCATCCAAGTCGGCATCCGAGAACATCTCGACCCCGATGCGGAGGCGCGCGCCTATCGCCAAGGGGCTCCTCGCGACCGGCGCCGAAAGCTTCTGCGCGAGGTCGGGGCTTACCCGAAGCGCAGGCACGTAAGGTGTCACGTGCCACACGCCGGGCAACGACCTCACGCGCGGGAGAGCGGATGCCGGTATGTGGGCCAAGTAGGAGTTGTGCGGAACGTACTCGTCCAGCCGCGCGCCAACCGACTCCAGCCGGGAGCGCATGGCGTCCGTCGGCACGGAGAGGAGTTGAATTAGGTAGTACCCATCGGGTGCCTGCCTAGCGGCCGGCCATTTGGTCAGCAGTCCTTCCGAGACTGCCCGCAGGTCGGCTCGCCCGCCGATGCCCGCATTCTCCAAACCCGTGGGCCAGCCGAGCGGCAGTGCACAGCCGCTCACGACAGCGCCCGTCAACAACGCAGCGAGAATCCCCCGAATGCTCATCGCCTTGCCTCCTCGAAGTGGCGCGGGCGCGAACCGGAGCTGCGGGTGGGCCGCTTCCGGAACCTCGACTCATACGCCCCTCTACCAAAGACTCTCGGCTAAAGAACCCCCCTCGGAGTGCCAACCATTGAAGCAGATTGTTAAGTTTTCCCACGCAATCGCGTGGAGGCGTGGCGGCACGTGTAATCAGGGAGGACAGGTTGCGTTTCCCGCAGGACTACATCTACCTACTCCGCAAGCACCGCCGATTGGCACTCGGGGTCTTCCTGACAGTGCTGGCGGTGACCGTTGCGCTCATCTTGTTCGTGCCACCGCGGTACACGGCTACTTCCACTCTGCTGATCCCTCCTACGTCCGGCCTCGGGGTCGCTGGGGCGGTGGTTTCTGAGATCACGGGGCTGAGTTCGGGCCCCTCGCCGGAGACCCAACTCGAGGTGATTGCCGCGCGACCCAACCTGGAGAAAGTCATCGAACGCCTCAACCTGGATTGGCGACCGGAAGACCTGCGGAAGCGAGTTTCGCTGATGCACCCCAAACTGACCGATGTGGTGAAGGTGAGTGCGGAGGGCGACACGGCGCAACAGGCCGCAGACATCGTGAACGCACTTGTGGATGCCTACCGTGAGGACCAAGCTCTGCGACACGACGCAGAGTCCGACACTGCGGCGGGCGATGTGAAGCGCAGACTGGACGAGGTCGAGAAGCGCCTGGAGGACAAGGAATCTGAGCTGACTACATGGCTACAGGAAAATCGCTTGGCCGTCCCGGAGCTCGAGATGCAGGGCGCGGTGACGCGGCTAGACCAAGCGCTGCAGGCCGAGCAGAGCATGCGCCTGGAGGCCACCCGACTCGCCAGCGAGGGCCACGCACTTCGAGAGAAGATTGCCGCGTTAAGCCCGCAGGTTCAGGGACGAGAGGTGTTCCGGACCTCGGCGGTGGTGGATAGCCTTCGCTCCAAGCTGAACGATCTGCACGCTCGGCGCGCTGCCACACTGTACGAGTACAAGCCGAACCAGCCAGAGGTGAAGGTTCTCGAGACGGAGATCGCTGCGGCGGAGGCGTCCCTGAGGGAGGCCTTGGCCGGGGCGGTGAACGGCGACCTGTTCCGCGCCGAGTATGAGGAGCAGGCTAATCCAGTGAGGCAGAAGGCGCTGGAAATGCTGGTGGCCAACGAAGCAACCGCGGCATCCGTGGGTGCGAAGCTACGCGGGCTGCGCGAGCAGGTAAGGAGAATGCGCTCCGAAGTGTCAGCGATCCCGGGGCTCTCCCATCGCCTTGCGGAGTTGACGCGCGAACGAGAGGCTCTCACCAAGGTCTGGGGGGGGCTAGCCGCGCGGTACGAGGAGCTGAAGGTTCAGCAATATGCCGGCGCGATCCGACCCCAAGTGATCGAGGCCGCCACGCCGCCGACCCGGAAGTCCCGACCCAGGCCCGTGCTGTGGTCCACGGTCGGCCTGCTGATGGCCTGCGTTCTCTCGTTGACCGCCTGCGTGTTGACGGAGGGGATGGACCGCCGGGTGAAGACCGCGCGCGATGCCAGAGACCTGCTGCAGCTTCCTTGTCTCGGGCTTTACGAGGTTCCGCTCTCTGCGAGCGCAGCCGACATGCTTTGGAGTCGACTGGTGCTCCATGGGGCGGGGTCTTCCTGGCGGCACCTTGCGCTTCTCGTGTTGGGTGACGTGCGCGGCCTAGGGCGTGTCCTTGCCGAAGCCGCGCTTCGATCTGGCGCGCAACCGATGCTGGTGGGCGACGGCACGGCAGGTTCGGGCGAGATTTCGGGTTGCCGCTTGGCTGAGCCGGGCATAGAGGAGCGCGTACTCGAGTGGACAGAACACGGCGGCGTGGTCCTTGCAGAGTTCCCGATGTGGACCGCCGGACCATCGGTTCGATTGGCGGACCGGGTATTGCTGGTGGTGGAGCAAGGCTCGTCTGCCGACCAGATCGAGGAGGAGATGCTGGAGGCTCTGCGTGTATCGCGGGCGACGGTGCTGGGAGTGGTGCTGGTTGCCCGGGCTGAAGAAATGCTGGGGGAGGCTGCGGCATGAGGTTGGCAGTGATGCTAGTGTTAGGTCTGAGCTGCCTGGCTAACGCGCAGGTCGAAGAAGGCACATATGCTCTCGGCGCCTACGACGAGATCTCGGTGGCGGTCGCGCGGCACGAGGAGTATGCGGGGAGATTCGTAGTGCCCGAGTCGGGGTCGATCAACTTCCCGTTGTTGGGAGAGTTGAACGTGCTGGGCAAGAGCATCTCGGAAGTGCAGCGTGAGTTGACGGAGCGGGCATCCGAGCGCCTGAACAATCCCAGCGTATACGTAACACTGGTAGCCGCGCGGCCCAAGCGAGTGAGCGTTATCGGCTTGGTGGAGACTCCTGGCGTGCTGAACCTGCTGCCAGGGTGGCGGGTCAGCGAGGCTATCGCGGCAGCCGGAGGGCTGACGGTGCCCGCGGAGCAGGCGGTTTGCAGGTTGTTCCGGGTCGGAGCAGAGGACGTGGCGTTGGACCTGGCCGAAGTATTACGAGAGGGAGCGGATGATGCCAATATGCTCCTACGTGAGGGCGACACCATCAGCGTGATGGCGAAGAAGACCCTTCGCGTGTACGTGACAGGGGCGGTCAAAACACCCGGGCTGGTGGAGATTGACGAGGGGATGACCACGGTGCAAGCGCTGGCCCGCGCGGGCGGCCACCTGGAGAACGCATCGCTGAGCCGGGCATACATCACGCGTGGTGGCGGCGAGAAGTACCAAGTGAACCTGTACAAGGTATTAGTGGAAGGAGACGTGGACAAGGACGTCGCGCTCCAGCAGAACGACGTCCTCACCATTCCACCCATTGCATCCAAGGTAGCAGTATTCGGCGAAGTCGGCTCGCCGGGGTGGTATCCGTTGCCGGAAGAGCGGGAATCCAGGCTGTCCGACGCGCTCGCACAGGCGGGCGGCGTACTTAAGTCTGGCATCAACTCCAACATTGCAATACTGCGTGCAAGCGATCCGACTGCTCCGAAGCGTGTGGTGGACTTCCACCGCTACCTGAAGACCGGCGACGAGACGGCGAATCCAATCGTGCAAGACGGTGATATCGTGGTAGTGTCAGCGAACCGACGCAGCGACTGGGACAAGGTGCTGAACGCAGTACTCACCCTCAGCCTGGTAAGGTTGTTCTCGCAGTGAAGATCTGGATTCTAACTCAGACTCTGATACGCAAGCCGGGGGGGGTGGCAACACACGCGCGACTGCTGCACCAGGGCCTTCAGTTCAATGGTGTCGATTCTTCCCTCATCTCACTCGATCTGGTTCCTCGGACTCTGCTGCGACTGGTAGTAAGTGTGCCACTCCGTATCGTGAATACTGTACGGAGCGGCTCGGGTGTGGAATGGGCGGTGGGCATGCAGTCGCGGCTGCTGACCGGCCTGATGCAAAAGCGTATCGCGCAGGAAGGTAAGCCGGATGTATTCGCCTGTCAGGACATGGCATCTGTGTTCGCAGCCCGTGCTGTGCAGCGTCGCCTGGCAAGTGACACCGAAGTGGTGTTGACCGTTCACTCCGCATACGGGTATGAGAAGGTGGCTCAGGGTTGGGCAATACCCTCCACAGCGGGCGAGCGTCGCATCTTAGACATGGAACGCAAGGGACTGCTCGCAGCCGACCTGATTGTGGCAGTTTCAGAGTCGATGCGCGCGCACGTCTACGGTCTCATCGGGGGGTCGGTGCGACGTACTGTGGTGTTGCCAAACGCGGTGGATGTAGAACGCTTTTCACCCGCCGCCAGTGCACGGCAGAGAGATCGTTGTAGGCGTTACTTCCGGCTGTCGGAGGACGTGCCCGTTCTGCTGATTGCCGGAAACCTTCTCGAGGTAAAGGGCGTCCCCTATGCGGTCGAAGCAGCCGCTATCCTACGCGACCGAGGACACGAGTTCCGCATGGTAATCGCCGGAGACGGACCGGCACGAGGCCAAGTGGAGGGCCTGATCGCGCGACATCGTCTGGACGGACATGTGTGGCTGATAGGAGTCGTCAGTCACGACCGAATGCCGGCACTCTTACGGGCGGCAGACGTGTTAGTGATGCCGTCGATTCCTACGTATCGTGCGGAGGAGTCCTTCGGGCTGAGTGCGGTGGAGGCGATGGCGACCGGCATCCCGGTGGTGGCTTCGCGAACCGGCGGACTGGGGGATGTGGTTCGCGACGGGCAGACCGGCTTGGTGGTGCCTCCCGCGAATGCCGAGGAGCTGGCCGACGCGCTATCCCTACTGTTAGTGGATGCCGAGTATCGTGAGTCGCTCGGTGCGGCGGCACGCGACTATGCGGTATCGCACCACGACCATGTGGCGCACGCACAGCAGTACGCTTCGCTGGCAAAGAGCACCTTAGCTCCGCAGACCGGGGCCGCCGTCGTCAGGTTGGCGAGTTGAGTCCCTTCCGCTGGTCCGGCATCGTGCGCGTGGCGGGTGCGCTGACGATTCTCGTCGCATTCGGGCGTCTGCTCGGGTTCGTGAGAGAGATGATCACGGCGAGGCAGTTCGGCGTGGGTCCCGAGCTGGATGCGTACCTCCTCGCTAACACACTGCCTGGAATCGTGGTGACGGCGCTGCCGGAAGCACTTGCCGTCGCATTCGTTCCGTTTCTCACGACATCGCTGGCAAGGGGCGGCTCGCTGCGTGAGGGGGCTTGGCGGCTGGGGCTTCCTCTGTTCGGCGTGTCGGTCGTGGTGGCCTGCGTGATGTTCGCCTTCGCTGGGCCCATCATGGCAGCTTTGTCCCAATCATCGGATCGGCCTGCGCTATTGGGCAGCGTAGGAATGCTGCAAGTGTTGTCGCTCTCGGTACCCCTCGCAGCTCTCGTCGGCATCGGCGCGGCCGCGTGCAACGCTTCCGGACGATTTCACCTGCCGGCACTTCACGGCACCGTGTTCAACGTGGTAGTGCTTTCGTGTCTGTTCCTGCGCCCGTTCAAGGTGTCATCACTCGCCTACGGAGTGCTAGGCGGTCTCGCACTACAGGCGGTGCTGCAGTTATGGGTGGCGTCTCGGCCACGACCAGCCGAATCGCGCGGAGAGACGAAGGTGGGTGCGGCATACCGCGCCCTTGCTCCGGTGCTCTTCTACACCGCGCTGATCCAAGTGAACACCGCGATGAACCGTGCGCTTGCGAGCGGGGTGGGCGTAGGAGCCATCTCGGCACTCAACTACGCGACGGTGCTCATCAACCTACCGGCAAGTCTGTTCGCTGCGTCGTTCGCTACGGTGTTGCTTCAACGGTTCTCCTTAATGAAAGCGAACGGGCAGCAAGAAGCTGCGGCGGGTGGGCTGATACGAGCGGCTATGGGCACGGTACTACTTACGCTGCCCATCGCACTACTAACCGCGGTGCTCGCAGGTCCCTTGGTACACGGCGTTTTCGCACATGGGCGCTTTACCGCCGAAGCTGCGACTCGCTGCGCGGAGGCACTGATGTGGTTGAGCCCGACGGTTGTCGCGGTGTCCCTGATCCACCTAGCCGTTCGATATCTCAACTCGCAGGGCCGTGCCGGCGAACTGTGGCTACTCGCTCTGTGGAGCGTCGGCATCAACCTCGGTATCAAGCTGGTGCTGGTCCGTTTCTTCGGATTGAACGGAATCGCTGCCGGAACGAGCGTCGCTACTCTGGTGACAGCGGCGTGGATGCTGTGGGCCGCGGAGCCAAAGCATGTGCGGAGACATGTTGCTTGTCTTATACGAAGGCCGACAGCCGAAGATGCGATACGTGAGAAGGCGGTGCTAGTTGAGTAGTACACTCCTCGGCGCCTGCGGATTGGACCCTGTGTGTGGGTGTCGGGCTGCCGTGTCGGTAGCACACGCTCGACCTACACCCCGACCCATCATGCTGAGCCCAGTCGAAGCATGCGATCGGTCGTTGCGCTGTGCCAAGTTCAGAGGAAGCAACGGTGGCTGGTGATGTCATGCTTCGACAGGCTCGGCATGACGTGATGAGGCGGAGCTGTGAGTACTAAGGTTCTGCGCCTACCATCGTGGGAGCCCGTGCAGTGGGCTGCGCTTTTCTGGATAGCGGTCGCGGCGACCGCGATGCCCTGTGTCGCCTTTCTGAAACCGCTCGAGGTACTCGCTACGGTTGTGCTGCTGTGCGCCCTGGTCGCCACATTCCTCGCACCTAACCTGAGAGCTCCTGCCGCCATCTTTGGCATCGTGTTCTACCCGCGCACCGTCGAGTACGATCCGGTGTGGTCGCTCGTACTGAGTATGCGCGAGCCCTCGCCAGACGTTCGCATTCCGGCTCTCGTCTCGCCACTAGATGCCGCACTATTACTGTTGGCGCTCTCCGTCCTATTGCCTGCGTGGTACCGAAGAAGCCGGATAGGAAGCTACGGTTCGGGGTGGGGACTCGCCTTCCTAGGTGTGTTGTTGTGCGCAGCGGTACTCGGTGGTGGTAAGTTCGGCCCACCCTATGACGCCGAGTTCCTCGCCGGCATGAACTTACTACGCATCGCATGTGTGTGGGTGGTACTGACTTCGGCGTGCGAACAGAATCCTCGGCTGCCAGGGCTCACCTTTCTGGTCTGTGGCCTGGCAGTGTGCGCGTCGGGAGTCTGGAATTACCTATCGGCGAGCACTTCGGGATCTGCAGCCGACGTATGGTATGCCAGAGGCCAGGCATTCAACATGAATGCGAACAGCTTCTCGGCGACGATGGTGATGGTGGGACTGCTCGGACTTACCTTAGCCTCCATAGCCAATCGAAAGTGGGAGCGGTGGATAGGTCTCGCGGCCTTCGCGATCGGTGCCGTGGGCGTGGCAGTAGCCTTGTCTCGCGCGGGCATCCTGCTATTCGCCCTCATGGTGACTGCACTGCTACTAACACACCGTCGCAAGTGGCTACTCTCCTGGCTCGTCATCGTCGGGATCGTCGTGGTTTACGTGCTGAGCGTGCCAGAGGTAAACGGACGGGTTGCACTGCTACAGAGCGGTGGGGAAGTGCTGGAAGACCATGCGCGCGCGCTCATCTACCCGCAGGCGCTTGCGATGCTTCAGGACAACTGGTTGTTAGGGGTAGGGCCCTACCGCTTCTTCGACGCATCCATTCCATACCTGCCCGTCGGCATCTTCCAGTTCGCCGCACACGCCCACTCGTTACCACTGCAGATACTGGTAGACACAGGTGTATTCGGTGCGCTGTTCGCCGGGCTGTTCGCGCTATCGCTGGTGCGAAGGGCGTGGCGCACCATCCACACGGAGCACTCTCATCGAGCCTGGCGCATCGCGGGCTTCTGGGCGGCCGCTGCCGGCCTGTTGCTGCAGCTCACCGACTCGCTGTACCTCGACTATCGCTTCTGTGCTCTTTGGCTGGTGCCCATCGCGATGTCAGTCGCCAGCGTGCGTTCGTCTACAGTGATAGCGACTGACCCGGCTTGAGCTCTACGCACTCGATGCCGGTGCCTGCCAGGTGTTCGCGCAACTGAGCCGGGGTGCCGGTCAGTAGCGAGAAGGTCCCCCAGTGGATAGGTACCACCCTCTTCACCCCTAGCAGTTTGGCTGCATAGGCGGCTTCTCGTGCGTTCATCGTAAAGTGGTCACCGATGGGCAGAAATGCCAGCTCTGGTGAGTGGAACTTGCCGATCAGCTCCATGTCGCCGAACAGTGCCGTGTCGCCGGCATGGTAAAAGCGATAACCCTCGGCATCAACCACGAAGCCCATAGGTTCTCCCGCGTACGCCACCGTGCCGTCCGGCATCGTGAGCGTGGAGCTGTGGAATGCGTGCGTGCCGGTGACGCGAATGCCACTGATATCCACACCACCACCCTTGTTGATGCCCACCATGTTCTCGACACCCATGTTGCCCAACAGCGTCGTAAGGTCGTAGATGGCAACTACGACCGGACGGAACTTCTTCGCAATCGTCAGCACGTCGCCAGTGTGGTCACCATGAGCGTGCGTTAGCAGCAGAAGGTCGCACGCCGCGATATCGTTCACAGACTGCGTCGCCACGGGGTTGCCGCTCAGCCAAGGGTCTATCAGGATGGTCTTGCCCGAGGCGGTCTGCACCGACACGCCAGCGTGTCCGAGGAAGGTGAAGTGGATTGCCATGGTCTTCTCCTCAACGTCTCTCGGCCTGGAAGTAGCCGTGCCTACGAGTCTACCGGAGAAGGAAGGGTCAGGCGGCTTCGGTGGGTTCGGTATTCGGCGCATCGCTAGGCACTTCCACAGTGGCGCGAACGTCTCGGCGCTGTGGTTTGGCGAAGTACATGTCGCTGTCCGCACGTTCGTACAGGCCCTCGAAGCCGTCCATGGTACAGGCGACGCCCACGGTTACCCGGAACTCAGGGACGCCGGGGCGGCCGGTAAGCATTTTCAATTCGCTCTTGAACCGCTCCATGGCGGCTCGACCGGTTTCACTGCTGGTGTTGGGCAAGATGGCCGCAAACTCGTCACCGCCGATGCGGGCCACCACGTCAGAGCCTCTGAGCGTGTCGCTGAGACACTTCGCGACGGTCCTCAGCGCCTTGTCACCCTCGCTGTGCCCCATCGAGTCGTTGATGCGCTTCAGTCCGTCAACGTCTACCAGCGCGAGGCAGAGATGCGAATGGCTGCGCTTCGCCTGGCGCACGAGACGCCGATACGCCCGCTCGAAACCGCGGCGGTTCGGGACCCCGGTCAGCGGGTCGCTGTAGGCCAGTTCCTCGAGCCGCGCCTTGGCCTGAGCCAGACGGTCCACAGATGCTTGGAGCTTACGCCTGTCGTGCGCCTCGCTAAGGCGCAGGAAGAGCGCAACAGCGAAACCGGTCAGCACACACAGCACTGCAGTTTGCGCCTCGATGGGGACGTGGGGCAGAATCGAAGCGACCCGGCCGTGCAATAGCCCGGCCAGGAATGCCATCAAGGTCAGGAACAACGTTAGCCGAATCATAGGTACTTGCGTTCTACTCCCCATTGAGTTTCGGCAAATCTGAAGTCGAATCTCAGGGTTCCGGGGTTGCCGCGGCACAAGGAGGTCCTTGCGATGTCCAATGGAGCAAGAGCAGGATGCGTTGGAGGAGGCTGCAAGCGATGCATGGCTTGCACTTGCCTCGCCGTGCTACTCGCTGCGGTCGTGTTCCTCGGCATCTTCATCGCAACGGGCTTCACGCCGGGAGACATCTGGGTCTCGGTGTTCAAGCCGAAGCGCCCGTTCGCAACCACGGGCTGCATGGAGAACCTCCACAAGCTGAGTCGCGCGATGTCCCTCTACCTAGAGAGCGCGGATGCCTTCCCCCCCAAGGACGTATGGATGGACGAGCTGTTCCGTTACGCCAAGGCGGACGACATGCTGGAGGAGGAGGCCTGGAAGTTGTTTCAGTGCCCAGAACTGGGGCTCGGCGAGGGTGTGTACGGGTATGCGATGAACGCATCTCTCTCCGAGCAGCTCCGGCCGTTGAAACAGAACGTCGAAGAGTGGAAGGCCGCCGGACAGACGCCGATGCTCTTCGACTCCACAGATACGTCCAAGAACGCGCACGGTGACCCCAAGAGGCTGCTGCCCAAGCCCGGACGCCACGAAGGCAAAAACCACATCGTGTACGCGGACGGCCACGCGGCGGCGCTGGCACCCGAACCGTGAACTTGGCCCGAGAGCTAGCGCGCATCGTCGGGCGCGACGGCGTGATCCACGCGAAGGCCGAGGTAGCGACCTACGAGTGCGACGCCTACACGCTGGCTAAGGGCACAGCTGCAGCCGTTGTGCTTCCCGATAGCACAGAGCAGGTGTCGGACCTATGCCGCTTCGCCCATCGTCACGCGCTGCCCATCGTGCCTCGGGGTGCCGGGACCGGACTGGTGGGCGGCGCCACGCCCGTTCGCGGCGGCATCGTGCTGTCGTTGGCACGGATGACGCGAATCCTGGAAGTGGACGTCGAGAACCGGCGCGTGTCGGCGGAAGCGGGTGTCACGAACCTCGCGATCAACCGGGCGGTGGAACCGCACGGCCTGTTCTTCGGGCCCGACCCCTCGTCGCAGGCAGTGGCAACGCTGGGAGGCAACATCGCTGCCAACGCCGGCGGCCCGCACACCCTGCGCTATGGGACCACCGCCCAGCACATCCTGGGGCTGACCGTGGTACTCGCTGACGGCGAGGTCGTACGGCTAACGGATCGCGAAGCCGCGGAATTGATCGGCCTCTTCGCTGGGAGCGAGGGCACGCTAGGCACCATTACCGAAGCCTGCGTTCGCGTACTCCCGATGCCTGCTGCCACGGCCACGCTGTGGGCGGTGTTGCCGGACCTGGACGCCGCGTGCGACGCGGTGTGCCGCCTGATGGGGCACTCGCTGCCTCCTAGCGCACTGGAGATGCTGGACCAACCGGTTCTGAAGGCTGCCAAATCGGCTTTTGGCTTCGATGCGGGGGAGGATGCGCAGGTAGCGCTCCTCGTGGAGTTCGAGGGAGCAGAGGTGCCGGTTCGGGACGCGGTGCAGGCAGCAGAGGGGATGCTGCGCACCGCAGGCGCCAGCCGCATCAGCTCCGCCGCGAGCCCCGAAGAGCGCGCCTACTTGTGGCAGGTTCGCAAGAAGGCCGTAGCGGCGTTCGGGCATCTCGCTCCGAGCCACGCGTCGCATGACGGGGCGGTGCCTCGGTCCAAGCTCGCGACCATGCTCCGAAGGGCGAACGCGATTGCCGAGCGCCACGGACTTCAGCACGCCAACGTGTTTCATGCGGGCGACGGCAACCTCCATCCGATCCTGCTGTTCGACGAGTCGGCCCCTGGGCAGGCAGATGCGGTCGCTCGGGCCGGTCGGGAGGTGCTTGCAGAGTGTATTCGCGTCGGCGGGAGTATCTCGGGAGAGCACGGCATCGGAGTGGAGAAGCGAGCGATGATGCGAGAGATGTACTCGGATGCTACGCTGGCCGTGATGCGCCGGCTGAAGGAGGTGCTGGACCGCACCGCGATTCTCAATCCGGGTAAGGTCCTGCCCGACTAGCCGGCCACACGGATCCCGAAGAGCGCCTCTGCGTTGCGGGTAGTCTGCCTAGCTACCTGTTCCGCCGTCTCCCCGCGTGCCGATGCTACGGCGGCGGCGATCAGAGGCAGATAGGCCGGCTCGTTGCGCTTCCCGCGGTGCGGCTCGGGGGGGAGGTACGGGCAGTCGGTCTCGAGCAACATGCGATCGGCCGGGCACATGCACACGATCTCCCGGGTCAGTTGCGCGTTCTTATACGTGACAGGACCATCGAAACCGAGGTGCAGACCTAGGGCGAGCGCGCGCTCTGCGTGCTGCATAGTCCCCGAGAAGCAATGCAGGACTCCGCGCATGGCCGTCCCACGAGTCTCAAGGGCTCCGAGCAGTTCGTCATACGCGTTGCGGCAGTGGAACACGAGAGGTAGGCCGGTCTCGTCGGCTTGGCACAGGTGCCACTCGAGCGCCGACATCTGATCTTCTAGGGATGTGCGATCGCGGTACAGGTCGAGGCCCGTTTCGCCGATCGCTACCACGCGTGGGTGGCGTATCCACTCGAAGAAGCACTCATGCTGGGTTTCGTCGAAGCTGGACGCGCTGTTCGGATGCATTCCCACTACTGCGAGCACGTCATGGTGCTCCTCGGCTATCCGGAGCGCGAGAGGAGTGTGTTCCTCGTCAATTCCTACCACCACGAATGCAGCCACGCCGGCGTTTCTTGCGCGACATAGCACATCATCGAGGTCGGGATAGCTCTCCGGCGTGTTCAGGTGGCAGTGGGTGTCTACTAGAACCACACGCTACTGCTCCGGATGATCCGTGCGGCCTCGCAACAGCGCAACGGCGTGCGGCAGGATGTCGAGAAGCGCTTCCATGCTCTCATTGATGGCCTTTGGTGATCCGGGCAGGTTGATCACGAGTGAGTTGCCTACTGTACCTGCGACACCGCGTGAGAGGCACGCGTATTGGTTGTTCTTCATCCCGACGGCACGGAGCATCTCGGCTATTCCGGGCACTTCCCTTTCAATGACGGACTTCGTTGCTTCAGGCGTCACGTCGCGCGGGCCCAATCCAGTACCACCCGTGGTTATCACCACGTCACAGGAGCCGCACATACTGAGGATGGCGCGACTTATCATCGTCTGCGTATCGCCAACGACTTGCTGTTGCGCGACGAAGCCGCCAGCCATTTCGACCCAGCGTGCAAGCTCCACTCCGGAGAGATCTACTCCTTTTCCTGCCGCTCGCGAGTCGCTCACGGTTAGCAAGGCAAACGTGATATCGTGAATATTTACAACCGCCAATCGGTCTGACCTCCGGTTTTTTCGATGAGTGTAATCTCGGTGATTCGAATACCGGGACCGGCAGACTTGCACATATCATAAACAGTAAGAGCAGCAACTGCTACCGCGGTCAACGCTTCCATTTCCACTCCGGTCTTGCCGGGCGCCGCCGCTCTAGCTTCTATCACGACTCCATCATTGGCGATCTCGAGGTCAACTGATAGATGATCGAGAGGGAGGTTGTGGCACAAAGGCAGTAGATCGGCCGTCCGTTTCGCTGCCATGATGCCCGCTGTCTGCGCAACGCCCAGAACGTCGCCCTTGGGAAGCCTTCCTTCTCGCAGTGCGGTCAGAGTCTGTGGGGGCAAAAAAACCGACCCCCTGGCGACGGCATGTCGCGAGGTAACCGCTTTGTGTCCCACATCCACCATGTGCGCCCCCAGCGGGCGCTTCTCCGCACCTGCCATCTTCGGTGTTCTGACACAAACGCGCAGGCTTACGCAAGCTACGGGGGTCCGTTAGTTAAGTCGCGGGTTACGACGAGCGTTCCCGAGGCGTGCACCCCGGCGCGCCAGCCCTTTGGCAGGTACAGCGTGGAGTCGCCTTGGGCGATTACCACTGGGCCTCTTGCCGTCGCCGGCATCGCATCGCGTCGGACAACGGGCAGTCGCTCGCCGAGTGAGGTGCGCTTCGGCACAGAAACGGACAAGCGCGGAGTGCCGAAGCTCGGGGGAGCAGTACTGGGAAGTTCCACTCGCGCGCGCAGGGCGGTCCACTCCACGGGAGCGCTGGGGTCGGACACTCCGTATCGCCTGCGGTGCAGGCGGTGAAAAGCGGCGATGCAGGACAAGGGTCTGGCAGGATCTAGGGGCAGTGTAAGTTCCCATGACTGTCCCTCGTACCGCAGGTCGGCGGAGAGTGCAACGCGAGGCGCTGCGCGGCCGGACCGCTCGGAAAGGACGGGCGCAGATGCCTCCTCAACCAGGTCCTCGCAGAGGTCGCTCAACTCTGCGGGTTGCACCTCGCCCCGCAGCATCACGGACCGCACCGCCTCGCGCATCACCGGCGCGAAGAGCAGCCCGAAAGCGGACAGCAGCCCAGGCTGCGGAGGTACGAGCACCCGCTGGATGCCGATTGCGTCGGCCAGCGCGCAGGCGTGCAACCCCCCACATCCTCCGAATGCCACTAGCGACAGGCTGTCCGGCTCGTAGCCCCGCGCAACCGAGACCGTTCGAATGGCACGGGCCATGTGTGCGTTTGCGAGATCGACGACTGCGTGGCAGGTGTCCTCAGCGCTCAGACCGAGCTGCTTCCCCAGGCATTCGGCTGCGGCGAGCGATCTGCCGGGGTCTAGCGGCATCTCGCCACCTGCGAAGGCCTCGGGGACGAGCCTTCCAAGCACGATGTTCGCGTCAGTGACAGTGAGGTCTGTCCCACGCCCATACGCCGCCGGACCTGGATCGGCGCCTGCGCTCTGCGGACCGACCCTCAGTGCCCCGGCGTTATCCACCCAAGCGAGCGATCCCCCTCCAGCGCCAACCGTGTGGATGTCCATCATCGGGACGCGAATGGGCATACCGCCAATCTCGCCGCCAGGCCGGGCCACCGGGCCGCCGGCCAGCATAGCCACGTCCGTGGATGTACCACCCATATCGAAGCTGACGGCGTGCGAAATGCCTGCCTGTCGAGCCACCTCCCACGCGGCCACCGCTCCCGCGGCGGGCCCCGACAGCAGCGTCGTCACCGGCCTCTCGATCGCTTCGCTAACCGACAGAGCACCTCCGCTGGAGTGCATGATGCGAACGCGCTGGGCACCGAGACCCTGCGCATCGGATTCGAGTCGCCGGAGATAGGCCGCCATGGTCGGGCCGACATATGCGTTGATGGCGGTGGTGGACGCCCGCTCGTACTCCCGAAACTCGGGGGCGATTCGGTGGGATAACGAGACGAAGCGGCGCGTGAGCGCTGAACCGACGAACCGCTCGTGTTCGGGATAGATGTAGCTGTAAAGAAAACATACTGCGACTGCTTGCACCGCGTGCTTCCGTAGCCGTCTGCTGAGCCGGCCCAAGTCGCTACGAGTGGGTCTAGCGAGCTCCTTGCCATCGTAAGTCATGCGCTCGGGAAGCTCGAAGCACAGATCGCGGGGCACGACCGTGGGTGTGGGCTGAGGCTCTAGGTCGTACAGGCTCCGCCGCGTCTGCCTGCCGATGGTCAGAAGGTCTCGGAAACCTTGGGTCGTGACGAAAGCGGTTCGCGCTCCTTTGCGCTCGAGTACTGCGTTGGTTGCGACGGTAGTCCCGTGCAGCAGAACGAACGGCGGGGGGCTGAGGCTGCGAATCGCGTTGAGGACCGATGCGTCCGGGTTGACGGGCGTGGAAGCCACCTTGCAAGTGACGAGTTCGCCATTCAGCAGCGCAACTACGTCGGTGAACGTGCCGCCCACGTCCACTCCGATGCGGTCCGAGCGGATCAAACCGAGGCGGACACCACGGCGCGCGCGCCGCGGCCGAACGGAACGACGGTGCTGACTCCCGGCTCCTGCATCGTCACGCCGTACCAGACCTGAGCGGCTTCGATGGTGACGGCGTTGTGCGTGACGACCAGGAACTGCATCTCTTCTGCGAACTCGCGCAGCATCTCGCAGAACCGCTCGACGTTTCGTCCGTCGAGGGGGGCGTCCACCTCGTCCAGGATGCACAACGGGCTTGGGCGCACGCGCAAGAGTGAGAAGAGCAAGGCAATGGCAGTAAGCGCCCGCTCACCGCCGGAGAGAAGCTCCATCTTCTGGCGGCGCTTCCCCGGGAGCTGCACTTCGATGTCCACCCCACTAGACATCACGTCGTCCGGGTTGGTCAGCTTGAGTTGTCCGATTCCTCCAGCGAAGAGTCGAGCGAACACCGCTTCGAACTCTCGACTGACTGCCTCGAAGGTCTCGAGGAATCGGCTCTTCGTGGCGGCTTCGATCTCCTGCATCGCAGCAAGGATGCGATCGCGTGACTCGTGCAGGTCGTCTCTTTGGGTGACCAGGGAATCCCTGCGTTCCTTCAGGGCCTCGAGCGCTTCGACCGCACCGAGGTTCACATCGCCGAGCCGCCGAAGCTCTCGGCGCAGCGCAGCGGCCTCCGATATCGCGCCTTCTGGCAGCCGGAAGTCACGCAGCATCTCCTCCGCTTCCTCTTCGCTGATCTCGTGCTCTTCTGCGAGGGACTTTAGCGCGTTGGACCGACGAATCTCTGCCTTTGCTCGCTCCAGCTCCAAGTCGTGGTTACGATTGAGCATCGCCTCACGGTCCAACCGCAGCGACTTCACGGTTTCTGTGGCCTGGAAGCTCTCCTCGAGCAGTTCTGCGCGGGCTACTCGGGCTGCCTCGTACGCGCTGTCCGCTTCCTGCTTTGCCGCTTCGGCAGCTCTGCGCAGAGCCTCCAGCTCGAGTCTCTCGGCCTCAGCTTGCTCGATCTGGCGGGTCAGCTCCTGCTGTTTGGCTAGTCCCTCCTCACGAGCCACTTCCGACTCGGCCAAACGGGTCTTGAGGCGGGCCACCTCTGACTCCGTCTCTCGCACGCGTTCGGCCAGCACCTCGCGGTCGCGGTCCGAGCGCCGAGCATCGGCCTCCAACGACGCAATTTGTGCTCGCAGGTCAGAGATCTCCACCTCCAGTTTCTCCACTGCGTGCGGGTCAACAGGCTCGATGTCTTGCTGCAGTCGTTGAGACTGCTCGTGGATCTGCGCCTCCAGGCGCTCTACGCGCTCGGAGAGGAAGCGCAGCTCTCCTTGCGCTTCCTGCACCTTGGCTCCCGACTGCTCCGCAGCCTCGCGAGCCTCCTCCAACCTGCGGTTGGCTTCCGAGCGCTTGGAAAGGGCGATCCCAAGACTCTGCTCGACTTCGCGGACTCGTATCTGCAGGGCCTCGACCTTGACCTTGTCTGCCTCCGCCTGCTCAGCGATCTCGCGCAGTTCCGCTTCGATTACCACCCTGCCGAGGAAGTCACCCGCTTCGGCAAGGCCTTCTCGATAAATAACTTCTCCGCTGAGTGTGACGATGCGTCGCCAGTCTCCATGGAGGTTCGTTAGGTCTCGAGCTGAGGAACGATCCCGAGCCACGACGATCCCATGCAACAGGCGCCGAACCACGCCGCGGCAGGGTTCCTCGGCCTCCACGAAGTCTTCTGCCAGACCCAGCGCGCCCGCAGCGGCGGCCTCCGCACGCAATGCCTCCTGATGGCCGGCCTCTGCTCTTGTAGGATAGGCAACCATTCCGCGCCCGCGGTCGAGTGTTGCAAGTGCGTCCAGAAGACGGTCGGCACTCTCGGGGGACTGGGAAAGGAGCGCGGCGGCAGATGGGCCGAGAGCGGCATCCAGGGCCTTGCGGTACTCGGACCCCACCCGGATCTTCGCCGCGAGTCTGGGTGCGCCTTCCGCCAAGCCCTGTTCCAGTAGAATCCCGCACGCATCGCCGGGGATTGCGCTGTGCAGCGCCTGTAAGGTGGCGCGTCGGGCGGCATGCTCTCTCTCGGCCGACGCCACTTCGGCAAGGAGTTGTTGCCGCTGCTCCGTCAGTTGTTCAGCTTCCTGCGCCGCGGCCTCTGCCTCTACTTGTGCATGGCTCAGTGCGTTCGAGGCCTGCTCGTAGGCTTGTTGAAGCTCGGAAGAGAGGGCAGACAGGTTGTTTTGCCGTCGTCGAAGCTCGGTTGCCTCGTCACGAAGCCTGCAGATCTGGAGCACGCCCTGCTTTCGCTCCGCCTCCAGGCGGTTGTACTCCATCTCGGCACGACGCACCGCCGCTAGCTCTTCGAGCCTGGCTGCAAGCTCGGCATTCAGCCTCTCGAGGAGCTCAGCGTCCAGACTGGGAGCGTGGGCGGCCAACTCCTGTTTCGCGCGCTCCAAGCGTTCCTCTGCACGCGCTAGCTCCTCGGTGAGCCTTTGGGCTTCGGAGGCAGCGGCAACGGCGTGTTCCTCGTGTGAGGTCAAAAGTGCGCGCAGGGAATCGAGGCGCTGGGTTGCAAGCGCCAACTTGCTATCCGCGCGCTCGGCCTCGGTGTGAGCAGCCTGTTGAAGGCCGCGCACGCGATCCAGCTCCTTCTCGGCGTCCACGACGGAGTCGGCGATGACCCGCGCTCGCTGCTCGCCCTCCAGGATTGCGGTATCCACCCGATCCAGTTCGAGGGCGAGGTCGCCGAGATCGGCTTCCAGTCTCTTGGTGCTTTCCGCCAGCCTATGGACATCGCGCAGCAGCAGGCCGACCTCGAGCTGGCGGAGCCGGTCCCGCGCCTCGCGGTATGCGATAGCATCGGCAGCCTGGCTTTCCATCGGCTTGATCTGCCGCTCGATCTCGTTCAGCAGATCCTGAGCACGCTGAAGGTGGTAGGACGCCTGCTCTAGGCGCTTTACCGTGTCCTCACGCCGCGCACGGAACCTCTGGACGCCCGCCGCCTCGTCGAGTAGCGCCCGGCGTACCTCGGGATGCGCACTGAGAACGGCATCCACTTCTCGCTGGCTTACGATGGCGTAGCCGGTGCGGCCAAGGCCGGTATCGGCAAACAGGTCCACGATGTCCTTCTGCCTGCACGACTTGCCGTTGATCAGGTACTCACCTTGACCGTCCTGAGTCACCCGTCGGGTCACGGCAACTTCTGCGGCCGGGAAGGGCAGTGCGCCGTCTTCGTTATCGAAGAGCAACTGAACTTCGGCGTATCCCAGGCCCTTGCGGCGCGCCGATCCGGCGAAGATCACGTCGGCTGCGGATTCGGCTCTCAGATTGCGTGGATTGTGCTCGCCGAGGCCCCACAGGATGGCGTCAACGATGTTGCTCTTTCCGCAGCCGTTCGGTCCGACGATAGCGAGCAGCTTCGGGTCGAACTCGAGTTCGGTGCGGTCGGCAAACGATTTGAATCCGTAGAGCTTGAGCTTGCGTAGGTACAAGGGGGCCTTCCGTAGACGGTCAAAGCATACCACGGGTTGTGGCTTCTGTCAACCGATCGTCAACATTTGGCTGGCTGGAGACCTGCCGACCGGGACATCAGGCCGTTAAACGTTCCGGGGGACCGCCGAAGCGGTCCCCCGGAGTTATTCGCCTCTAACTGTTCTGGATTAGTTCCAGAGCGCGGCGTTGACCATCTCGATCAGCAAGCAGCCGATCGGCTCCTCATCGCTGTCGA